>JALYXP010000194.1 GCA_030947045.1 Verrucomicrobiota bacterium
GCGCCAATACAATACCAGGCGGAGGCTATTACACTCCCGGCAGCGGTGGAGCTGTGATGGCCGATTTCGTAGACCTGACGATGACAGACTCCATGGTGCAGAATTGTGCCGCATCGGACTACGGCGGTGGAGTGCACATTATTGAGGGCTCTAAATCGGCAATTTCCCGGACGACTTTCGCGCAGTGCCGCTCGGCGGGCTCTTTCGGCGGTGCACTTACGATGTTCGGCGGCGAGCTGAATGCGTCTGATTCGAATTTCCTCCAGAACAGTGTGCCGGTGGGCGGCCGCGGAGCCGCGTTGACGACAGTTGGCGACACTTCGACGCCGCCGCGCCCAGCGGTCGACATGACAGGCGTGGTGCAGAATTGCGTGTTTAGCGATAATCCCGGTGGCGAGACCATCTACGACGGCGACAGCACGACGGACCTCCCGCCGTACAACCGGCTGCAATACAGCGGTAACTCGTTCTTCACGAACGACGGCCCTTACACCAGTGACCTCGGCGGCAGCCGCACTGTCGCCGAACTGAATCTTCTAACATTCCCGCGAATCGTCGGCCTGCTGACCGTGAAGGCGCCGCAGCCGAACATCGAGTTGAAGCGCCCCGCAAGTGTCGGAACGCTAATGATGGTGCCTGCTTCCGTGTCGCAAACAGGCGCCGCAGGTGAAGCAACACCGATCCCGTCTTATCTGCCCTTCGCATGGAGCGGCAACAATGCGAGTCTCGACGGTGCTCGCCTCACAGCTTCTTTCGGCTCGTCCGCTACAACCGTAGAAGGAGCGCACAAACTTGTGGTAGACGGCACCGTTTATTCCACTGTCCCTGCTGTCCTGCTGAACATTTCTACTCGTCTTCGCGTTCTCACAGACGACAAAGCGCTCATCGGCGGCTTTATCATCACTGGGACTGAACCGAAAAAGGTGATCATCCGCGCCATCGGCCCGTCGTTAACCGGTATTCCCGGTGCGTTGCAGGATCCGACTTTGGAGCTGTTCGCCGACGCGACCTCCCTCGCCACGAACGATAACTGGGCACAGGACCAGGCGGCTGAGATTCGGGCCAGCGGAGTCGCGCCAACCAAGGACGCGGAAGCTGCGATCGTCCGCACCCTAAATCCCGGTAACTACACAGCCGTCGTGCGCGGGAAAAACAATTCCTCCGGCATCGGCGTAGTGGAAGTTTACGATCTCGCGCAGGGCGCCGACGCGAAGCTGGCCAACATTAGTTCGCGCGGCTTCGTTGATGCGGGCGATAATGCGCTTATTGGCGGTTTCATTTCTGGCGGCAGCGCGACGAAAGTCGTGATCCGCGCAATCGGTCCTTCTCTCGCCGATGCTGGCATTGCCGGCCCCCTGGCCAATCCGACGGTGCAGCTGGTTAACGCCAGTGGCACCACGATCCGGTTTAACGATGATTGGAAGTCCGACCAGCAGCGCGAGCTCGAAGCCATTGGCATTCAGCCGAAGAGGGATGCCGAAGCGGCTCTCATTGAGACGCTGCCGGCAGGTAATTATACGGCGATTGTTCGCGGCAAGGGCGACACGACCGGCATCGGGTTGGTCGAAGTCTACAACGTGCCGTGATAACAAATCGGGCAACTTAGTCCCCGGCATATCAGTAGAACGGCAGTGTTTGCCGCGAAAAGCCGGGCAGTGCACTCTCGTGCTCGATGAATGATCGGGCTGCGACGATTTACCGAAGTGCTAAGCCCTGGGCTCAGCCGCTGGCATATTGCGCGGCTCTGTTCCTGATCGTCTTTGGGGCGCGCCTTTGGCTGATTGCTGGCTATGGCGGTTCGCTGCCGTTGCTGGACCAATGGGATGGCGAAGCGGCGTTCCTGCTCAAACCGTGGTTCGAAGGACAGCTGCACCTCGCCGACCTGTTCTATGCGCACAACGAGCACCGGCTCGTTACGTCCCGGTTGCTGACACTGCTGCTCGTCCAGTGGAACGGACAGTGGGATGCGCAAGTGCAGATGGTAGTGAATGCAGCTGGCGTTTCGCTGCTCGCGGTGATGGTCGCTGTCACGGCGACGAAGATGTTAGGACGCGCATTCCAGAGCGTCGCCTTTGCCGCGATGGCGCTTTGGGGAGCCCTTCCGTATGCGCAGGAGAACACCCTCTGGGGATTCCAGTCGTGTTTCTATTTCCTGATCGGCTTCTCATTGCTCGGTATTTGGGGATTGCTTGCCGTGCCGTTGTCCACGCGCTGGTGGATCGGCTGGCTCGCAGTTGTGCTTGCCTGCCTGAGCATGGGATCTGGTCTGCTTGCGCCGCTCGCGGTGCTCGGCCTTCTCACCGCTCGGGGCCTGCGCGATCGCGCTTTAGGCGGCAGAGCCTGGGTGACTCTGCTCGCATGCGTGGTGACAGCGTTGATCGCCGCGCATTTTCGAGTCGACGTGCCCTACCACCAAATTCTGAAGGCTAGTTCGGTAACCCAATGGTCGCGCGCCTTTGTTGGCGCTCTCGCGTGGCCCTGGTATCAGCTGCCGTTACTCGCGATTGCGCTGAATGCGCCGCTCGTCGCACTTGCCTGGCTCTACCTGTCCAAGCGTAACGTTAT
>JALYXP010000200.1 GCA_030947045.1 Verrucomicrobiota bacterium
GCCGTGTTCACCGATGCACGCGGCCTCGACGCGGCGACGATGCAGAAGATCGCGCGCGAGATGAACCTATCGGAAACGGCTTTTGTGTTACCGCCGCAGACAGCAACCGGCACGCGTGCGGTGCGCATCTTCACGCCTGATCGCGAGCTGCCGTTTGCCGGACACCCGACCATCGGCACCGCGTTCGTGCTGGCCGCGATCGCCGACATTGCGCCAAAGAGCGGATCGGCCCGTATCGTCTTAGAGGAAGGGGTTGGCGCGGTCGAGGTGGTGATCCGCTTCGAAGGAGGGGTCCCGATTTTTGCGGAGCTCACTGCTGCGAAGTTGCCTGAAGAAGGGCCGCCCGCGCCGTCGATCGAACTACTCGCCGCCGCGCTATCGCTCGACGCGGCGCAGCTCAGAGATGGGGAGCGGAGACCGCGCGCGTTTTCGTGCGGCGTGCCGTTTCTGTTCGTCACCGTCCGCGATCTCGCAGCTCTCGCGCAGGCTCGCCCAAACCTCGCATTGTGGGAACGCCATCTCGCCGGCTACTTCGCGAACGAGATTTACCTGCTCACCGAGGACGCGGGTGATGCTGATGTCCGCGCGCGAATGTTCGCGCCGTCGCTCGGGATCATGGAAGACCCCGCGACCGGCTCGGCTGCGTCAGCGCTAGCGGGTTATCTCGCTCCAACTCACCCGGTCGATGGCACTCTCCGGTGGACCATTCGCCAAGGAGTCGAAATGGGTCGGCCGAGCACCATTAAACTAGCGGCGGATTTTACCGACGGCGAAGTCTCAGCGGTTCGTGTTGGTGGCAGCGCTGTGATGGTCAGCGAAGGCGTTCTTCGGCTGTCGGAGTGAGCAACTCTACTGCGGAGTTTTGCCCCAGATCTTTTCCAGGAACCCCACCCGTCCGGAGCCGACGTGATACGCTTCGTAGTCAGCGGCGTTCTTGAGATAATACTTCTGGTGATACTCCTCGGCGGGATAGAATTTCTTCGCCGGCAAAATTTCAGTGACGATCGGTTTCTGAAATTTGCCGGAAGCGCCGAGCTTTTTCTTCGACTCCTCGGCGTGTGATTTCTCTTCGTCGCTCGCGTAAAAGATCGCCGCCTGGTAGCTCAGCCCAATGTCCGCAAACTGCCCATTCGCCTGTGTTGGATTGATTTGCCGCCAGAACACATCGAGCAGCTGATCGTATGAAACTTTTGCCGGATCGTAGGTGACCTCGATTGCTTCGCGGTGACCCGTTTTGTGCCCCGAGACCTGGCTGTAGGTTGGATTCACTTCGTCGCCGCCGGTATAGCCAACGATTGTTTTCGTTACGCCCGGAGTATGATCGAACGCCGGCTGCATGCACCAGAAACAGCCGCCCGCGAAGACCGCTGTTTTAGTTGTTGCTGGCGCGGGCTCCTGCGCGCGCGCGGTGAGACCCGCGAAGGCCAGACAGGCTAACGCAGCAGCGAAAATGTTTTTCATGTCCGCTAATCTACCACGCTTGCGGACGCCGCGCTTTAACTCCGCGTCGGGCTGGGTATCGATAGGCGATGCGTCGACCCGGGAGCTTTGCTGGACCTGAGCAGGCGATCGAATTTATCCCGCCTGACTTCGAGAAGCCGATCGAGTTCGCCAACCTTTTCCCCGATGCAAACGCTCCTCTCGAAGTTGACCTCGGGTGCGGCGACGGACTATTCCTCAGCTCCCGCGCTGCGGAGAATGCGGCGCGCAATTTTCTCGGCGTTGAGCGACTGATTGGCCGCGTCCGCACGTCGTGCCGCCGCATCAACCGACTAGGGCTACAAAACGCGCGCATCATTCGAGTCGAAATCGCTCATGCAGTCAAAGTGCTCCTGCCGCCCGAGTCTGTTGAGGCGTTCTATCTTCTCTTTCCGGATCCTTGGCCGAAGCGTCGCCACCAGACTCGCCGTGTCTTCAACGACGAACTGCTCGCTGCGATCGCGGCAGCCTTAAAGCCAAGCGGAACATTCTACGTCGCGACGGATCAGCCGGAGTATGCGGCGGAGATGAAACGTGTAGTGAATAGCTCGAAGTTTTTACAGGAGATCGAAGCCACAGACGCGCTGCCGCTCACGACCTTTGGGCAGCGTTTCACAGACGCCGGTCTCGAAATTCATCGTTTCGCGTTGCGAAAAATTTCCGGCTGAAGGAACGCCTTCGCCTCCCAGCGCTCGCGGAAGAACCTGAGCGTGACCGCGCCCGTTTCGTCCTGTCGGAGTAGCCGTATGCCGTGGCTCGCGATCATCGCGGCCCAGTCATCTTTTACGCGCTCGTTTTCTGCGAAGTTGGTCGATGACGTGACGATCGCTTCCGGCTGGACCCGCTCGATGAACTCCACTGTTCCGGAAGGGGCGGAGTGATGCTGGCCTTTGATCAAGATGTCGCTGTGCAGGTCGGTCCCGCTGGCGATTAGCCATTTTTCCGTCGCTTCCCCGCTGTCGGACATGAGCAGCACGCGCCAGCGATCGTCGATGATGAGTTGAATCACCAGCGCCTGATCATCGGCCGTTGCTCCGTGGAAGTCGGCTGGCGGAAACAGAACGCGTGCGGTCACATTCGCGCCTAACGAAAGATCGCTCGCCGCGGAGCAGAGACGGCGCGTGAGGAGGTGCTGTTCGCAAAACGCAATCAACTGCCGATGCATACTCGATCGATCTCGCGCAGACGTATCGACGACGGTGGAAGGCCGCAGCGCACGCATGACCGAGACGGCGCCGCCGATGTGCGCCGAGTCGCCGTGCGTGAGCACGAGCCCGTCGAGCCGATTGATTCCGCGGGAACGCAAGTAGCCGCGCACCACCCGCCGGAAGTCGCGCTCCGCGCCGCAATCGATTAGCCAATCCCGTCCGTGATTGCGCAGGTGAATCGCCGCGCCGGCACCAAGATCAAGCGCTGTGATCTCGGCCCGAACGCCCGGCCGCCAATGCGGCTCACCGATGTAGAAGTGTCCCGCTGGTGCGCGGGCGAAGAAGGCCACCGTCGCGAGGATGAGCGACGCGATGCTCCAGTTCGCGTTGTTAAAAATGACGGCGAGCGAGGTGGCAAACGGAGTTGCAAGTAGCGACATCATACCGGTCGCGAGCACGAGGAACGCGAGAGGAACGACAGCCAGATTCGCGAAAATCGAAACCGGCGTGATGAGGTAGAAATATGGGAGGATTAGCGGCAACGATCCTACCCATGCCGAGAGTGAAATGGAGATTCCGTGCGCGATTCGACGCCAACTCGCCTGGCCGAAACGCTGCGCGCGAGTGAGCAGACTGCGTGGGAGAAACGCATCGGGCTGGAACCACTCAGCGAGCCACTTGAACACGGGATCGGCGAGCAGAATGATGGTGCCAACGACGGCAAAGGAGAGCTGGAAGCCCATCGAAAACAGCTGCTGCGTGTCGAAGCACAACAGGATGAATGCGGCTGCCGCGAGGCTGTTCGCGGCGCGCGCAGGTCGATCGAGGAACACGCCGCCGAGGATGATCGCCGCCATCGTCGCAGCGCGCAGGCTCGCGGTGTTCAGCCCGGTGATCGCGGCATAGAAAAACAAGCCGGGAACGATGAGGCAGATCGCCAGTTTCCGCGGCAAGCGCAACGCTCCCGCGATTGTCCAAAGCAGATACGCGACCATGCCGACATGCAGCCCGGCGACTGCGAACAGGTGGATCGTGCCAGTCTGCTGGAACTCTTCTTCGACTTCATCGGGCGTTTGATCGCGCAGGCCGAGGATGATGCCGCTGACGAGGCTGTGCTGATTCGGCGAGTCTTCGAGGCCGCGGCTGAGTGCCGCATCGAGTTGTCGCCGCGATGCTTGTGCCGCAGCGATGATTGGGTTGCCACCGCCGTGCGAAAGGACGCGGCCGTTCTCGCGATATCGCGAGATAAAGGACGTCCGCACGTCGCGACGCGCGAGATGACGGCGCATGTCGAACTCTCCGGGATTGCGCGGACCTTCGACGGCGCCAGTGACACCGAACAGCCGCACTTCATCGCCATACTGGACGTCGCCCGCCCAGCGAGCGGTGAGCGTCGCAGAGCAAGGCTTTTCCACCCCGTCCCTCTCGATTGCGATGGTGCGCAGAAGAAAGGAGTTGGTTCCCCGGCCTGACAGCTTTGGCTCGCTGACAACAAAGCCGTGCACCGTAACTGCGCGGGGTTTGTCTCCGAGGTCCGCAGCGAGCGTCGCACCGGGAGAATCAACGACTCGGAGCGAGTGCAGAGTGAAAAACGAGGCCGCGACGAAAAGATAAGTTACGAGCGTGTTTCGCCGGAAAACCGCGAGTGCTGTGAGTGATAAAACGGCGGCTAAACCCGCCGCCCGATGTGGCGCCCAATCCGCCAAAAGAATGCCGGAGCCGGCGGCCAGCGCGAGGCCGATGAATGGCTGGCGCGGCCAGGTTCCCGTCAGCTTCATGGGAGGCCGCGCTTAACCGCTGATCACGATGTCGACGAGCGCGTCGTGCTGCTCTTGAGGGATCTCATCGCGCAGCTGCAGCTCGAAGCAGACGCCGACCTTCCACGCGTTTTCCAGGTGTCCCGCGAGCAGCCGATCGTAAAATCCGCCGCCACGGCCGAGGCGGCGGCCATCCTTGGTGAATGCGAGGCCGGGGACCAGCACGAGATCAGGTGTTAACGGCAGCTCGATCTCTGATTCCAGCCGCACCGTGTTCGGAATCACCGCGACCTGTTTGCCGGACTGCGTCGCGACGTTATGCAATGCGGCGATATCCGGTTCTGTCCGCATCGGTGCGAACAGCAGCACGACTCTGCTTCGCTGCCACGCCTCGGAGGCGGCAATTCGGTCGCAGATTTGCTCCGAACGCGACGCCCGTTCCGTGGCTGTCATCGCCCGCAGCCCACCCAGAACCCCCTTTCGCAGCGTCGCTTTCTCTGCCAGCGGGTCCCTCATCGCGGCGAAAGGTTTTGATTCACCCGGCCGAGATTATATGGTTGCGCGACAGTGCCGATTCCTTTTTCCAAGAAGAGCCGGATGGACATCGCTCCGGCATCCGAGAAAGGGGCCGCCACTGATTCGACGCGCGTCGGTCTGCGACCGAGCGCTGATTGGCATAAGCGCAATTTTCTGACGAGCGTGCTGATCCCGTCGCTCTTCACGAAGCGCGAGGGCAAGGGTGGATTACCGCTGTTTCCAAAGGTGAAAGCTGGCGAGATCTGCATTACCTGGATCGGCCATGCGTCGTTTTTGATTCAGACAAAGGACGTCAATGTCTTGATCGACCCGAACTGGTCGATGTGGCTAAAAGTCATCAAGCGTTTAAAGAAGCCCGGCTTCGATTTATTCCATCTGCCGGAGATCGATTTTGTGCTCGTGACGCATGCGCATTTCGATCACCTCGATCGTCGCACGCTCCGGAAAGTCGCGGCCGATCAGCCGATCGTCGTGCCTGTCGGTGTCGGTAATCTCGTGCACGATCTTGGGTTCAATATCGTGCATGAGCTTGATCATTGGCAGCGGCTCGAGCTTGGACCGCTCTGCGTCTCGATGACACCTTGTCACCACTGGGGGGCGCGGATGTTGCATGATTCGCATCGCGGTTTTGGTGGCTTCCATATCGAGGCGGAAGGGCGTTCTATCTTCCACTGCGGCGACAGCGCCTACTTTGACGGGTTTAAGGAAATCGGAAAACGAATGGATATCGAGATCGCGCTGCTGCCGATCGGTGCCTACGACCCGCCGAGCGGCCGCGAGGTGCACATGAACCCGGAGCAGGCAGTGCAGGCATTTCGGGAACTCGGCGCGAAGACGCTGGTGCCGATGCATTACGGCACGTTCCGCCTCGGGTACGAACCGCTCGATGAACCGCCCGCGCGTCTGCTCGCTTGTGCGCGCGAAGCGGGGATCGAGAAGAAGGTTCTTGTCATGACCGAAGGAACGCCGGTCGTGCTGTAGATTGCGCGTTTGCACTCGTTAGGCTCAGAACCGGCGGACGAATACGACCGGAGCGTGGGCGCGGACTTCGGCGCTGTTTTAGCATTGCTTGCGTCGCTTGCGGCACTCGTCGGGGTTCTGCTGTGGCGCGATCCGCTGCTTTTCTGGAACGACGATTACGAGCTTTCCATCCTGCCGGTTTTTGCGGATGTGGCGCGAAGTTGGTCGGAGGGGAACATACCGTTGCTCAGTCCCTATTCGTGGGTCTGCAGCAATCTCGCGGGAGAGTTTCAATACGGGACCTTCTCGATCTTTGTGAATGCCGCGGTGGTGCTGATCTGGAAGCTCCCATTCACCTTCCCGCAGCAGGCCGCCGCGCTTTCCATTGCCCATCTCGTTCCGCTGGCACTGGGCGGTTATTTTCTAGCGCGCGAGCGCAAAGTCGCCCCGCCACTCGCCGTGATGGTCGGCCTGGTCGCAGCTGCGAACGGGTGGGTGATCTGCTGGGGTGCGACCGATTGGTTCGGCGCGCTAGGCGCTCTCACATGGCTGCCGTGGGCGTGGTGGAGCATGGAGCGCGCTGTGGATCCGGCGCGTTCGCGCTGGCGATTCTTGTGGCCGGCTCCATTTGTTTACCTGCTCGTTACGGGAGGCTTTCCATACACGGTTTTGATGCTCGGCCTGCTCATGGTCTGGTTGGCGTTGCGCACGCTCTCGCGCACGCGGCGGCTTTCCGCGTTGCTGCCACTCGCGTTGGGACTCGCGCTCGGACTCGGTCTCTCCGCGCCGGCGTGGCTTGCGCTATTTGATTACCTGCGTGGCTCCGCGCGGCAGGTGCAGGAAAGCGCCGCTCACTTCCAATGGGTGGTGCCGATCAGTGCGCTTCCGGGATTTATCCTGCCCTCGTGGACGGTACTCTGGTCGGATTTCTCGACGCGCCTGATGCCGCACACAGCGACGGAGATGACGTCTGGATTAGTCGCCCCTGTTGTTCTTCTCCTGGCACTGCTCCGACGCGGACGCCTACTCGTCAGGCAGCAACGATGGGAACTCGGGCTGCTGCTCGCGCTGCTTGTGATCTCGATGTTGCCAACCGCGAGTGTCTTTCGTTGGAGCTTCCGCTGGTTGCCGTTCATCCACCTCGTGCTCGCTCTTTGCGCGGCAGAAGCATTCCCGCTCCTCGTGGGCGGAGGCGAAAAGGCGTGGGGGACGTTCGCTTCGCGGCCAAGCTTTGCGGCGATCGTGGTGCTCCTGGTCGTCATGGCAGTCGCTTGGCTTTCGGGCACTGCCGGCCCGCATGGGGCGGCCCTGTCGGGGGTGCTCCTGCTGGTGGCTTTCGTCTGGTTTCTTGCCGATTTGCTTCCGCTGCGCGCATGGAGTCCCGCAGCGGCGACTTTTGCTGCGTTGCTCGCCTCGTATCTCGTGCTGCCGACCAACGTCGGCGTTCCAAAATACCGGCTCGATCAAGAGCTTACGAAACCAGCTCCGCTCGATCCGAAGCGCCTTTACCTCAGCATCTATCCGCTGGCGGAGGAGACCTATCGGATCGGCCGAAAAGAGGGCGCGATTGGCCAGACCGTCCGACCTGGCAGCACCTCCATGTGGGCCGGATTGCGCTTTGTGAATGGGTATAGCCCGATCCGGCCAGCGGGCGTCGCGCGCGAATTCGATTTTGCGATCCACGGCGAGGTCGCCGATTGGGCCAGCGACTACCTGCTCGGGTGGCAAGCAGGACCGGATGGCGAACTCGCCCGGTTAGGAGTCGATGGCATCGTCGTCGCTGATGAACTCGAGATGAAGCCAATGCCGGCCGACGAGTGGGTTCTCGAAACGTGGACAGAAGAAGGCCGGATCTACCATCGGCGGGGTGACCCGTTCCCGACGGTGCGTGCGATTAGCTGGCTTGAGCCGGAATTTATCACGCAGTCAACCGGCGGGATGATCGAACATCACCGGACTCCTGCAGCAGTCGATTTCGCGAGCGCCACGGTTCGGAACATTGCGGACGGGCGGAACGCTGTGTCCGCCGACATCGAAGTCAAAGCGGGCGAGCGGCCGGGATTAGTCGCGTTCTCGCGGCCATTCTTTCGCGGCTATCGAGCATCGTTAGGCGAGCAATCACTGCACGTTACGAGCTATCGCGGATTATTCCCGCTCGTGGAAATACCCGCCGGCTCCTCAGGTCGCCTCTCGCTGGTTTATCGGCCCTGGTGGCTAACGACTGGTTGCGCACTCGCCGCGTTTGCCTCGGCCGTCTGGCTCGGCGGTCTCTTAGCGGCAACGATGTCGCATCGACGGTCGCGCTAGTAAACGTCGCGCTTGTAACGTTTCTCCGCCTTCATCTTCTCGACGTATTCGTTCGCCTG
>JALYXP010000204.1 GCA_030947045.1 Verrucomicrobiota bacterium
CTTTGCCCTTACTTCTTCGTCGAGAACGCGAAGGTGCAGCTGCGCGGAGCGCTGGCAACGATCGTGCCGGCCGACAAAAAACTGCTGCACGGGATGCGCGATGCGATCCTGGCACCGACGGCGATTATTGGTTAGCCGCGATCATTTCTAGCTCGCGCAGACCACGTCATCCGAAGTCGAAGGACCCCGTGGCGAGCCCGAAACGTGATGCCGCGAGGTTCCTCCACTGCGCTTCGCTCCGGTCGGAATGACCCTAAAAAGAAGCCTTATTCTTTGGATTCGTTGTTTCGACCGATGGCCTGATCGGATAAATACGTGAGCCATTTCGGCGGCAGTTTGCGCGATCGGCTTTCGCCGCCCGTGCGTAGTTCGTCGCCCGAGTGGTCGGTCGCTTTTGGAAGCAAACGATTCACCAGCTTCAGCGCGTAGCCGGTAGCGTTCGGCAAGACGGCGTTGCCCATGATCGCGGCGCGCGCAGCGAGCGTTAGAGTCAACCCGGGCTGGCCGCGGCGACACGCGTGGAGGATTTTCCTCGCCGCTCTCTCGACGTTCATCGACAGCAGTGGCGCTGAGTTCCCGGCCGAAAACCAGGCGAACTCGGAGGCGTGATTGCCGCGGAATTGCGCGTTCACATGCGAGCCGGTGCGCATCATGCCGGGAGCGACTGTAGTGACGTAAATGCCATCTGCACCGAGCTCCGACCGCAGCGCGTCCGACAGACCGACGAGCGCGAACTTGCTCGCGCAATATGCCGCGAGATGCGGCACCGCGACTTTGCCGCCGATCGAGCTGATATTCACGATGCGGCCACTGCGCCGCGCGCGCATGTGCGGGATCAATTCCCACATCAGCGTAAACGGCGCCCAGAGGTGCAACTGCATCGCGCGCTCGAAATCTTCCCGCTGCATGTGTTCGAGCGGGCCGACCTCGATGATGCCGGCGTTGTTGATCAGCACATCGACGCCGCCGAAATGCGCGAGCACGGTGCGCACTGCTTCTTCGATCTGCGCGCGGTCGAGCAGATCACATGGGACAATGGCAACGTGACAGCCGGTCGCGGCGAGTTCATCGTGCGCGCGCCGGAGTTCATCGACATCACGCGCCAGCAGCGCGACGCGGCCGCCATCCGCGCAGATTTGACGCGCGAGCACGAGGCCAAGACCACGCGAGCCGCCGGTGATCACGCACACCTTGCCTGCGAACGAGAAACGCGGCTCGAGCACGCGCGCAATGGCCCACCCGGCGAGCGCGGCTCCGGCGAAGGCGAGCGCCAACGGGGGTTTCTTCTTCATGTCTGCTATACGCTCGAACCGACTGGAATAGTTTCAGGCATCAGATCGGCGGCGGGCTTTTTCAGGCAGAAGGCGAGCGCCGCTCCGATGACACACAGCGCGGCCGCCGCGAAGAAAGGAGTGCGGCCGTAACGATCAAGCGGCCCATGCACGTCCTGCATGAGCAGCCAGCCTCCCAGCAATGGACCGAGTAAGCGCGCCGTGCTGCCGGCCGATTGCAAGACACCGAGTGCACGACCTTGCCAGCTCCGATCGATCAGCTGCGAGGCGAGACCATTGAGCGGTGGGCTGGCAAAACCGGTGCCTAACGACAAGCCGACGCATGCCAGCAGGAGCGTCGCGAGATTTGCGCACAGCGGAAGTAACGCGAGCGACGCTGCGGTGATGATGAGGCCGGCGCGCGCGAGCGCTGTCTCGCCGAAGATCTTCACGAGTCGTCCGATCAAGCCGCCCTGCACGATAACAGTGACGATGCCGATGAATCCAAAGAGGTAGCCGTTCGCATGTGCGTCGTAGCCGAATCGCCGCTCGGTGAAGAGCGCGAAGAGCGTGGTCATGATCGTAAACCCGGCGACGAGGAAGAAATACGTCGCGACCACGAGACCGAACATCCAGCCGGTGCCGTGTCGGAATACTTCGATGACGCTCTCCTTTTCGTGTGGCTGTGCGCGGTGCTCTTTCGGCAGGCTCTCGGGCAGGATGAAGTAAAGCAAGATGACATTGGCCGCAGCCAATCCCGCTGCCACGTAGAACGGCGCCGCATACGACACCCGGCTCATGATTCCGCCGATCATCGGACCGAAGGTGAAGCCGAGGCCAAACGCAGCGCCGATCATCCCCATCCATTTCGAGCGTGTCTCAGGCGTGGTGACGTCGGCGATGTACGCTTGTGGGATCGAGATGTTCCCGCCTGTGATTCCCGCGATGATGCGGGCCACGAAAAGCAACGTGAGCGACTGCGCCCAACCCATCAGCAGGAACCCCAGCGCGGTCCCCGCCAGGCTCAGCATCAACACCGGGCGCCGTCCGTAGCGGTCCGACAGCCGACCGAGCACAGGCGTAAAGATGATCTGCATGCCCGAGTAAATTCCCGTCAGCCAGCCAATCGCGACTGGTGTGGCGTGGAAGCGCTCGGCGTAGAGCGGCAGCACCGGAATGATGATGCCAAAGCCCACCATGTCGATGAACACGGTGAGAAAAAGAATGTAGAGCGGTGAGCGCTTTTGAGACATCGCGAGCAGGTAAGGTGTCGCGCTCGCGACGATCCGCAATTCCGACGGCGGCGGGTCTGCTGGTAGAACGCGTGCGTTGGCGGGACGCAACGGCCGCGAATGCTGCGCGCTGCTGGGTCATCCCGAGCCGCGCCAGAGGGCCGAGGGATCTCACATAAACTCCCGCGGGTGCGAGTTCGCTGCGCTTCGTGCGCAGAGCGCGCGTGCTTCGCGCCGTGCCCACGGTGACTCGCGTGATTGCAGACGAGGCGGGAGATCCTTCGACCGCCTGCGCGGCTCAGGATGACGGGCGGCGCGCCCCGCGTCGCGGCGATGCGGCGTGCCGTCCGTGGTCGTTAGCGACTGCTACCCATGTTTTCGATTGAACCGCGCCACTTCGCGATCCGTCTCGCGGTCAGTCGCGCGCTTCTTCAGGTCGGCACGTTTGTCGTGCGCCACTTTGCCCTGCGCGACGCCGATCTCTGCCTTCAGCCGCCCTTTTTTCCAGTAGATGCTGAGCACAACGAGCGTCCGACCTGCGACCGCAGTCTCGACATAGAGCTTCTCGATTTCGTTTTTGTGCAACAACAGTCGTCGCACGCGTTTCGCCGGTGGGATCTCATGGCTGGCGCGCTCGTACGGCTGGATATCGGCGTTATGCAGAAACGCCTGACCCTTCTCGATCTTCGCGAAGGCATCGCCAATATTCGCCTTGCCCGCACGGATCGACTTTACCTCGCTGCCTTTAAGTTCGAGGCCGGCTTCGTAGCGCTCAAGGATGTGAAAATCCCGGAGCGCTTTGCGATTGAGGATCGACTCCGCGGCCATGCGTCAGACCATCGCGCAGCTGGGCGCGACTGCGACAAGAAGTTCGCGGCCTTGTTGCGAAAGCCGCGCGAGAAACTAGGCGCCGTCCGCCGGGTCGGTCTCGGGGACCAACTCGAATGTCAGCTTACCGTTGATGATTTCGCGCAGCGCGATGTCGGTGAGCGAAGAACGTGGCGTCGCCTCGACGAGGGGACGGTGACCCTGGCCCAACTGGCGCACTCGACGTGAGACGACGTTGATCAGGAGCTGCTGGTTGGGGATTACTTTTCCGGCGTCCTGGAGGAGTTGAGAGGTCATATTGCGCAAAGAACGGACGGCACGCGCCGTTTCCGTAGGGAACTGGAGGATCGTCGACGAGCTCTCTGCGATGACGGGTGGGACAATATTCGAAGCGAGCATCAGCGGCGAAAGGCGAATGTGGACTTTGTCTATAGTTAAATGCCTGTCAACCAGTTTGTGAGCGGCGATTAGGAGGCGCGCAAAGTTCAAGGCTTGCAGCAACGGGTGAAATACGCAGAATAGCTGTTCGCGGAGCTTGCCAAGCTTCGCGGAGTTTCGGGCTGTGGCTCAGCTTGGTAGAGCGCCTGTCTCGGGTGCAGGAGGTCCAGGGTTCAAATCCCTGCAGCCCGACTCTTCTTCCGTCGTGCCCCGCACGCGCTCGTGATCGTGCTCGTCGTCGCGTAACTTTACGATTACGAGCAAGGGTAGATGAACGACGCTGTCCTTACGACCATCGCGATCACCGGATTCGGGGTGGCGTTTTTCCATGCCGCGATCCCGACGCACTGGCTTCCGTTTGTCCTCGCGTCACGCGCACAACATTGGAGTCACTCGAAGACGCTTGGCGTCACCGCGCTCGCAGGGACGGGACACGTGCTGGTGACCGCGCTGCTCGGGCTGTTGATCGCATGGTTCGGGATCGTGCTCGATCGAACAATCGGTGGCTGGTTTCCGATGTTCGCGGGCGGCGCGTTGATCCTGCTCGGTTTGTTCTACCTTTACCGGCAGTTTACCGGGAAAGGCCACGCGCATCACCATCTCTTTTGCGGGCACAAACACGTGCACAGCGGAGAGCTCGAGCACGAGGAAAATCACACGCCTGCGCCTGTCAATCAGCGTCATGTGCGCGCATCCGATCGAGTCGCGATCACCAGCTTGCTCGCGCTGCTTACCTTCTCGCCGTGCGAGGCTTTTCTCCCGATCTATGCGTCAGGCGTGCGTTACGGTTGGACGGGTTTTGCGTTACTCACCCTTATCCTGTCGGTCGGCACCGTCGCAGGGATGGTGCTGTTTACGTCACTGACCCTTGCAGGCGTGAAGCGGGTGAAGCTCGGCTTACTGGAGCGCTACGAGAGCGGACTCATCGGCGCGCTGCTATGCACAGTCGGGCTGTTGATTATCCTGCTGGAGAAATGATCGTCCTCGATGTCTGAAGAACTGAAGGTTGGCGATCCCGCTCCGAATTTTCACGCGCAGGCGCTTGGCGGGAAATACGGCAGCGGCCGCGAAGTCTCGCTCGACGATCTGCGCGGCTCTCGGGTCGTTCTCTATTTCTATCCGAAAGACGACACGCCTGGGTGCACTGTGCAGGCCTGCGGTCTGCGCGACGCCTGGACAGAACTAGAAAGCCGCGGCGAGATCTTCGGCGTAAGTGTCGATCCAGCGAAGAGCCATGAGAAATTCATCAGCAAATATCAGCTCCCTTTCCCGCTGCTCGCTGATGTCGATCACGCCATCGTCGAGGCCTACGGCGTCTGGGTAGAGAAAAGCATGTATGGCAAGAAATACATGGGCGCTGAGCGAAGCACCTTCGTGATTGATGCTGCTGGCGAGATCACCGCAATCTTTCGCAAAGTGAAGCCCGAAGAGCACGTCGATCTGTTGAAGAACGCGCTGGCCGATTAGCTGCATTTGGGAAGAACACAGTTGCAGTGCGGTGCATCCAGTGCTTGCATTGCGCTCCGCAAAACGCGGATTGGCTGAACTACCTCTATGGGATCACTGAAGAAGCGCCGGAAGGCGAAAATCTCCAAGCATAAGCGCCGCAAGCGCATGAAGGAGAATCGCCACAAGAAGCGTCTACGCTACAAGTCGTAAGCGCTCATCCGCGTTCGGTCGGTCCGCCACACCAGCTTGCCCCTGCGAGTCGGTCGTGAAGTCCTCGGCGTTTGCGCGCCGAATGGCACCTCGTAAGCTTCGTGCAACATGATGCTCGCGAAGCAACGGCTGGCGTTTGCCCGGCACGCTCTGCTTCTGGCGGGTTATGTTGCTTGCAGCGTCGCTTCTGTTCGCGCGTTGCCATCGCCGGCTAAGCCAACGCCATCGCCGGTGAAGGCATTGCCGGTGAAGCATAGCCGCATCGACGACTCGGTCCGTCTGGGTGCCGCGGCGGATCTTACGTTGCAGCCGCAGGCGCAACGTCGCGCGGATGCGCTCGCGAACTTCGTCGAGGGCTCGCGGCTCGAGGACGCCGGCGAGATCGAAGCGGCGCTCGCCGTTTACCAAAAAGTCCTCACGGTTGATCCCGGCGAAGTGGAACTCGCCTCGCGAGTGGCGTCGTTGCTCGTGCGGCAGGAAGATTTCCCGCGCGCGATCGACGTGCTGAAGGACGCGATCAAAGCGAAGCCGAAAGAGGCTAATGCTTATCTGCAGCTTGCGGTCATTTATGCCCGCTACCTGCAGAAGCCGGCGCAGGCTTTGAGCTACGCGAATCAGGCGATCGCGCTCGATCCCGAAAACATCGACGCTTATCAGCGCCTCTATGAAATCGAACTCGCCGGTGGCGACTCGACGAAAGCGCTCGCCGCGCTCGATCGCGCGCTGAAGGTGCCGAGCAACGACGGCGCGTTCTGGACGAAACTCGGCAAGCTCTATGCGTCGATCCTCTTCAAGGCAGGAGAGGAGCCAAAGCGCCGGGACATTCAGCGGGTGAACGACGTCTTTAAGCGCGCCGTCGCGACCGCTGGTGACGACGCGAGCATCCTGAAAGATGCCGCCGATTATTTCGCGGCCTCGCAGCAGATACCCGAGGCGATCCCGCTCTACCTGAAGGTGCTCGAGCTCGAGCCGGACGATCCAAACGCGCGCGAAAAGCTCGCGACCGGCTTCGTCATGACGAATCAGCGAACCAAAGCGGTCGAGATGCTAAACGAAATCATCGCCCAGCATCCCGAGCGTTTTCAGCCTTACGATTTGCTCGCGCAGTTACTCGACGATGAAGCGCGCGCGTTGCAACGCGACGGTCAGAGCGAGCCTGCCAAAGCGGCATTCACAAAAGCGGCAGACGCCTATCAGCAGAGCCTCCTGATCAATCCGTCTCACGCGCGAACTTATCTCCGGCTCGCCGAAATTCTCGTCGGGCCGCTGCGCGAAAACGAACGCGCGGAACGTATTCTCGTCGACGGACGTTTACGTTTTCCGCAGGCGCCGGAGTTCACCTACCTGCTCGCGATCGCACAGCGCGAAGCGAAACACACTCAGCAGGCCGTCATGACCTTCGAGGAAGCGAAGCATGAAGCGGAAGGGACCGGCGCGGCCATGTTAAATGGTCGCTTCTACTTCGACTATGGCGTGGCCGCCGAGCGCGCGGGATTCTACGACAAAGCGGCTGACCTCCTCCGCCAATCTGCGGTGCTCGATCCGGCGAATGCAGCGGAAGTTTACAACTACATCGGCTACATGTGGGCCGAGCAAAACATGCAGCTCGACGCCGCCGAGGAAATGGTGAAAAAGGCGCTCGAGCTCGATCCGAATAACGGCGCCTACCTTGACAGCCTCGGCTGGGTCAAATTCCGCAAAGGGCGCTTCGACGATGCCCTCGCGGATCTGCTTCGCGCCGCCGAGACGATCAAGCGCGACGATCCCACCGTGTTCGAGCACATCGGCGATGCGTACGCAAAGCTCGGACGCGTCCCGCAGGCGCTGGAGTATTGGCAAAAGGCGATCGCGCTCACGCCCGACAACGCAGGGTTGGCCGAGAAAATCGAAAAGACAAAGACCGTCTTGAGCAAAGGTGAGCCGATGAAGGGGCCGCCGTTCCAATGAGTGAAGCGCAGTAATGACGACGCCCTACCTCCGGAAATACCCCACGCCCTGGCAGCGCAAAACGATGTGGGCTTCGCTGACGGCGCTCTTTCTTGTCGTGCTCGTCGCGATCGTAGCGGCGGTCATGTGGATCGCGGGTAACCTGATCGGTTTCCTCCAGCCGATCCTCATTCCCGTGGCGATCGCGGCGATACTAGCCTACCTGCTCGATCCGCTCGTGACGCATCTCAGCGACCGTGGCTATAGCCGCGGCAAAGCGATCGGCGCGCTCTTCACAATTGCGTTTCTCGGGCTCGCGGCGGTGCTGACATGGGTCGTCCCGACGATCTCGATGCAGAGCGCAAATGTCGCGAAAGAGTTGCCCGCCTACACGAACCGTGCGCGCGATACAGTCGTTGATCTAATCTATCGTTATAACCACAGCTTCGGCGTTCCCGCCGCAGGTAAGACGCGCGCGACCTCGGCCGCGACAAACCTCGTTAACTGGTTGCTCGCCTCCCCCACTCCGACCCCGGCGGCCGATTCCGTCGCGGTGATCTCGCCGTTGCCGAATACAACGTCTCCGCCTGAAGCGCCTGCAGATCCGGCGCTCTCTACCGTGACGACGCCGAAGCTTACCTCTGCCGAGCGTCAGCGCATTCAGGAATGGGTCGAACGCCAGCTCCCGAATCTCCAGAGGCAGCTGCCGGCGCTGAGTGAAAAATTCTGGAATTTGCTCAAGACCAGCATCGGCGGATTCCTCGGCATCACCGGATTTCTCCTTAGTCTCGTGATGGTGCCGATCTACCTCTTCTTTCTTCTGAAAGAGCGGCCGGCAATCGAGCGCCGCTGGAAGGAATACCTGCCCCTGCGCAATTCGCCGCTGAAGGACGAAGTCGCCACCGTGCTGATGCAGATTAACAGCTACGTGATCGCATATTTCCGCGGGCAGCTTTTGGTCTGCCTGATCGACGGTGCATTGATTGGCGCAGCCTTGATGATCCTCGGCGTAAATTTCGCGCCACTGATCGGCGTCCTTGTCGTCTTCCTCACGATGATTCCGTACGTTGGCATCGTGCTCTGCTGGATTCCCGCGGTGCTCATCGCCGCCGCGCAATGGGGCGATTGGATGCACCCGCTCATTGTCACAGCGATCTTCTTCGGCATCCAAAACCTCGAGGCGATCTTCATTGCGCCAAAGATCGTTGGTAACTCCGTCGGCCTGCACCCGATGACGGTCATTGTCTCGATTTTCGTCTGGGGCTTGCTCGTCGGCGGATTGCTCGGACCGATTCTCGCCGTCCCATTAACTGCCACGGTGAAGGTGCTGCTCGCGCGCTACGTGTGGGGTCGACGTTTACGCGAACGCGTGAGCGAACAGATCGAAGAAGTGCCGGTGGTGCGTCGCGCGGAGGAACACGCCGCCGCTTGATCACGCCCTCGGCGTCGATGCGCGACGCCTCTGAGTTGCAAAGTTCTGGCGCGCGATGATAGGAAGCCCGCAATGGGAACGCAGCTGAAACGCGTCCGGCGGAAACGCCGCACGCCCTCTGCACCGGCGGCCGGCTGGAAACAGCTTTTCACCGCGCGTGGCGGCATCTATCTCGTTTGCGTCGCGCTAGGATTTGTCCTCGGCTCTTTCATTTTAAATTCCGCACCCCGCGCGTACGGCACCTGGCGGGAATCCCGGTTGCAAAAACGCGCCGCGGAGTTGCTTGCGAAACAGGATCTCGACGGCGCTGCCCAGGCCGCGCAGCAGATGCTGCAAATCCGGCGCGATTCACTCGCGGCTTTCCAGGTTCTGGCGGAGACCACTGAAAAACAAAACCGACAGGAAACGGTCGCGTGGCGTTCGCAAATCGCGCGCGCGTTGCCGCAAAATCTGGACGCGCAGCTAAATCTCGCGTCAGCCGCGCTGCGCTTCGGGCAGCTCGACGTCGCGCGCCGTGCGCTGGAAAATGTCGGGCCGCAGGACCGCGAGAAAGCCTCATATCACGTCGTCGCTGGTTGGCTCGCGCGAGCTCAGGGAAACGATGCTGATGTGGAGCAGCATTTTGCCGCCGCTGTCGAGCAGGAGCCAGGGAACGATCTCTACCAATTCAACCTCGCGGTGCTGCAAATTCGCTCTTCCGAAGAGGGCAGATATTTCGCCGCGCGCGAGACGCTCGAGCGCCTTAGCAAGGTGCAAGGATTCCGCGCCGGCTCGTTGCGCGCGCTGCTCGGCGATGCGGTCGAACGCGACGATCTCGAGCGCGCTGACACCCTCGCGCAGGAGTTGCAGATGGCGCAAAAGGTCACTTTCCAGGACCTGCTCCTCTGCCTCCAATTATATCGGAAAGTCGACGAGAAGAAGTTCACTGCCCTTCTCGAAAAAGTGAAACCGATCGCGGCGCGCAACAGCGGGGATCTTGCCGCCCTGATGGATTGGTTGAACAAGAACGATCTCGCCGCCGAGGTTTTATAGTGGAACGACAAACTCCCGCCCGAACTTCCCACCGTCGCGCCGCCGGCGATCTCGATCGCAGAGGCGTTCGCGGACGTAAAGAATTGGTCACGACTAAAACGTTGGACACGTAGCGG
>JALYXP010000256.1 GCA_030947045.1 Verrucomicrobiota bacterium
CAATACAGCGCCGCGATAAGTGCCATTCGCGGCAACTAATCCTGGTCTCGCGCAGTTACTGCGACGCGCCACCCGCAGCCGTCATCCCGAGCCGCCGCAGGACGGTCGAGGGATCTCACATATGATCGCCAAACAATGCAGGGTCGAGATCCTGCCAGGAAGATTAAGTGTCTCGACCAACGCGTTTTTCTTCGCGCGATTCCAGCGTTTGAGTTGTTTCTCGCGCGCGATCGCCAAGAGGCATCGGGTAATCTCGTAGTAAACGAGCCGACTAAGATGTATCTGCCCGTGAAACCCTCGACGACATCATGCCGATGCTGCCAAACACGACGTTCAAGGCTGTTCGTGACACCGATATACAGCACGACTCTGCTGCGATTGGACATCATATAGACGAAGAACGCCTTCATCGTGTATGCGAGATCCTTCGACCGTCCTGCGGCGGCTCAGGATGACACCTTACCGCGAGTCTTCCTATCATCGAGCTCCTCCTGTTCTCGACGGAATGCGACGAGGCCCCGGAGGCGATAAATCGGCGGGAACGAGCCCCCGACTGCTACCCCGTCAGCAGCAGCTCGTCCGGCAGCGTGAGCGAGTCACCGATCTTCGGATCGGCAGCCATCCTCCCTGTCGATGGCCCGCTCGCCAGCGACGTCTCCGACATCACCTCGTCGTTCTGCGTCACGCGCACCACTTCTTCGATCGTCGTCTTCCCCTGCGCGACGCGCCGCCAGCCATCCTGGCGCAAGGTCTCCATGCCTAGCGCGACCGCCCCCTGCTTCAACTCACCGCCATCGCGCTTCTCCACGATCATCCGCCGCATCGCCTCGTTGATGACGCAAATTTCGTAAATCGCCAGCCGCCCCTGATACCCCGTTTGCCGGCAATTATCGCAGCCCGCCCCACGCTTGAAACTCGTGCCGAGCTCGAGCGGGAATCCGATCTCCTCCAGATACGCGCGCGGATATTCAACCGTCACGGCGCAATCCGGACACATCGTGCGGACAAGCCGCTGCGCGAGAAACGCCCGCACCGTCGAAGCGAGCAGGAATTGCTCGACCCCCATATCCAGCAAACGCGTGATGCCGCCGACAGCATCGTTCGTGTGCAGCGTGCTGAAGACCAAGTGTCCGGTCATCGCAGCGCGAATCGCGATCTCTGCCGTCTCGAAATCTCGAATCTCACCGACCATAATCACGTTCGGGTCCTGCCGCAGGATATGCCGCAGACCTTTCGCGAAGGTGAGATCGATTTCTGGTTTCACATCGATCTGTGACACCCCGGGCAAGCGGTATTCCACCGGCTCCTCGATCGTGATGATGCGGCGTTCGACGGAGTTGATGCTGCTCAGAAAACAGTAGAGCGAAGTCGATTTGCCCGACCCGGTCGGACCCGTCACGAGCACGATGCCGTTCGGCTGCTGCAGTAGACTCGTCACCAGTTTCGAATGCTTCGGGCTCAGATCGAGCCGCTCGAATCCGAACTGCTGATGCTGTTGATCGCGGCTCAGCAAACGCAAGCTGATCGACTCGCCGTTCACCGTCGGGATCGTCGAGACGCGGACGTCGATGTTCGCCGAGTGCGATTGCAAATTGATTCGTCCATCCTGCGGGAGACGCCGCTCCGCGATGTCCATGTGCGCCATCACTTTCAGGCGCGAGATGATCGCCGATTGCAGCAGGCGCAGCTGCGGCGGCACCGCGACTTCGTGCAGGATGCCATCGATGCGATAGCGAATGCGCAGATCGTCCTCGAGCGGCTCGACGTGAATGTCGGTCGCGCGTTCCACAATCGCTTCGCGGATGATCTGGTTCACGAACTTAACGACCGACGCTTCCGGATCGTCGGCGTTCAAGTCCGTCGCTAGCTCCGTGCCATTGAGCGCTTCGAACGAGCGATTCGTCTTCAGGATTTCGTCGAACGTTTCGGCACCGACGCCATAGAGCGTCTTCATGGCGCGCAGAATCTGCCCGCGCGGCACCAGCACCCACTCCGCCGGCTT
>JALYXP010000274.1 GCA_030947045.1 Verrucomicrobiota bacterium
CTCCAGACCTCGTGTTGCCCGGGATGAACTCTGCTGAACAGTCCGTATAACGCGATCTCCATCGCATAGACGAGGAGCACAACCCCAAATGTGAAGACCGCGAGACGCGGCTCGTGCGGCGAGCGCACCGCACTGCGTCGCGACCGCCAGTAGCACCACCCCGCGACTGCGACACTAATGATGCACAGGGGCCTGAGAAGACTCGACAGATTTAGCCTCACCGCGAGGTAGGCGACCACGCCACAAACGGTCAGCCCGACGGCGGGTGCGAAGTAGATGCGGTCCTCAGCCGAGACCGTCCTTGTTAAGATAACTGCGCAGATCAGCCAGCCAATCACTGCGGCAACCGCGACGGCAAAAAGAGCGAGTAATTCCATGCAGCCGATCGGTGATATCGCGCGGCAACGTGCTTGTCGCGTCACAATTACGTGGGCGTGCTCGCTCTGCACGAACTGCGTGCGCGCGTCACCCCAGTCGGGTAGAGTCATTGCGTGGTCACATTGCAGCAACTGCCGCTTGCGGAGAGGATCCTCGCCGGTGAGCGCATCTCAGCGGCGGAAGCGCTCGAGCTGTACCGTTATCCGCTCGAGGAACTTGGCGCGCTCGCGAATGTGCGGCGCGATCTAGCGAAACGCGCCAGCTACGGTGAACGCGGGTCTGATGTCGTGACGTACATCGTCGATCGCAACATCAACTATACGAACGTCTGCAACGTCTACTGCAAGTTCTGCGCATTCTATCGCACCGAGAAAGATGCGGACCATTACGTGCTCAGCCGCGAGCAACTCGACCAAAAGCTCGATGAATTAACTGCCGTCGGCGGCGTGCAGATCCTGATGCAGGGCGGGCATCATCCGGATCTTGGGTTCGATTGGTACATCGAACTGCTTCAGCACATCCGCGCGAAGTATCCGCACATCAACGTGCACGGATTCAGCCCGCCGGAGTTCCAACATTTCGCTGAAGTCTTCAAGATGCCGCTCCGGGAAGTGATCTCAGAATTTAAGGCGGCCGGTCTCGGCTCGATCCCCGGTGGCGGCGGCGAGATCCTGGTGGATCGCGTCCGAAACGAGATCTCGCCGCTGAAGTGCGACTCGGATGGCTGGCTCGAGGTGATGCAAATCGCGCATGAAGCCGGCCTGAAATCGAGCGCGACGATGATGTTCGGACACGTCGAGACGGTAGAGGAACGCATCGAACATCTGCAGCGACTCCGCGACCAGCAGGATGCGACCGGCGGCTTCACCGCCTTTATCTGCTGGACGTTCCAGCCGGGCGCGAGTCGCACGGGCAATCGCATGCTGCCGAAGGTCAGACCGGTCGGCACCGCGGAGTATCTCCGGATGCAGGCGCTCTCGCGGATCTTCCTCGATAACATCGAAAACGTGCAGAGTTCATGGGTCACCCAAGGTCCTGGCATTGGCCAGGTCGCGCTGAGATACGGCGCGAACGATTTCGGCTCTGTCATGATGGAAGAGAACGTGGTGAGCAGCGCCGGGACATCGTTCCGCCTCGACGCGCCGGAGATCGAGCGGCTGATTCGCGAGGCTGGTTACGAGCCGCGGCGTCGCAATAATTGGTACGAGCTGCTCTGATTCCCGTTGCTGAAAACGCGTTTTCGCGCAATGTCCCGGTCGCTAAATGCATGCGCACTCGAAGGCGCCGGTGGGAAATCCTGCCTTGACGATCCCCTCCTCCGTACCAACTAATACCCGCCTGCACCGCGCCTCCAGGCGGCGGCGCACTCTATCCATATGAAATACTTTGCCGGTCTCCCGCGCCGCTTCGCCTCTACGCTTGTCTGCGCGATTGTCCTGACGCTGCTCAGCCCGAGCGCTTCGCACGCTCAAACAGGCGTAAAGATTACCTCCATCGAGGTGCAATACACTGGGCCCGAGACCATCAGCCGCCAGCGCATCCTCGCGCAGTTACGGACAGCAGTCGGTCGTGATTACTCCGACACGGTCGCGGAGCAGGATATCCGGAATCTCTACGCCACTGGCCAGGTGCAGAACGTTCGCATCTTCGGCCAGCCGCAAGGCCAGGGCGTGAAGGTGATCGTCGCGGTGCAGACACGCGCGCTTGTGAACGAGATCGAGATCGAAGGCGCGTCTCGGATCTCAGCGAAATCGTTGCGCAAGAAGATCAAACTGAAGGTGAACGCGCCGGTCGACGAAGACGCGCTGGGCAAAGCGAAACAGGAAATCGTCGACGCATACCGCGCGAAGGGTTTTAACGACATCGACGTCCAGTATCGCATCGACACGAACGACGCCCGCGGCACTTCGCGCGTAGTCTATACGATCAACGAGGGCATGAAAGGTGCCGTCAGCGATATCGAGTTTGAAGGAAATCGCGCCTACAGCGGTCGCGTCCTCCGCAAACAGATGAAGACGAAGCGCAAATCGCTCATCGCCTTCCTGGACAAGTCGGGCCGTCTCGATGAATCGCAGCTGAACCAGGATCTCGACAGTGTCCGCGAGTGGTATCAGGACCACGGCTACATCGACGTGGTCCTCGGCGACGTGCGGCGCGTGCGCTCAGGTGGCCGGATGACACTCGTCATTCCCGTCACAGAAGGACCTAAGTATTTCGTCGGCCACATCTCGGTCAAAGGCGCGAAGATGACCACGGAAGAGAAGGTCAAGACGTTGATGAAGCTAAAAGAAGGCGGCGTCTATTCTCCGAAAACGATCCGCGAGGACGCGAAGAAGATCTCGGAGGGCTACGGCAGCGGTGGATATGTCGATCTCGTCGTGACGCCGCAAGGCACGCCGAACAGTTCTGGCCGGATCGATGTGACCTTCAACATCGAGGAAGGCGAACGCTCATTCGTGCAGCGGATTAATATCACCGGCAACACCCGCACGAAGGATAAGGTCATCCGCCGCGAAGTTTTGATCGCGCCCGGTGAC
The DNA here is from genome assembly GCA_030947045.1 of Verrucomicrobiota bacterium. Lineage (GTDB taxonomy): Bacteria > Verrucomicrobiota > Verrucomicrobiia > Chthoniobacterales > UBA10450 > JACCTI01. Next base: position 2,916 of record JALYXP010000274.1, read on the forward strand.
ATCTATAACACGGTGCGCGTCGAGACGACGAAGAAGCGTCTTGATAACCTCGGCTATTTCTCGCGCGTCGAGACTTACCCACAGGAAACCGGAGTCAATGGCCGCAAGGATCTCGTCGTTGAGGTCGAAGAGAAGCGCACCGGCTCGCTGAACTTTGGCGCCGGCTTTAGCACCGTCGATAGCGTGGTTGGCTTCGCTGAGATTACGCAGGGCAACTTCGACATCACGAACTGGCCGAACTTCACCGGTGGCGGCCAGAAATTCCGCACCCGTGTCCAGTACGGCAGCCAGCGTAAGGACTTCGTCGTTTCGTTAACGGAGCCTTACTTTCTCGATCGCCCACTCTCGCTCGGTGGCGAAGCCTACTACCGCGAAGCGAGCTTCTTGAGCACGCAATACGATCAGCGAAATTTTGGTTTCTCGATCACGGTGCGGAAGCCGATCACGCGATTCCTTTCCTCCAGCCTCGAGTATCGGCTGGAAGAGATCGACATCTATAACCTCTCCTCGAATGTGTCCGCTGCGCTGGGCGCGGAACGTGGGTCGCGCGTGAAAAGCCAGATCACGCCAAGCCTGGTCTTCGACCGGCGCGACAACCCTTTCCTGACTCGCACCGGTCAGCGCATTTCATTCACGCCCTTCGTCTCCGGCGGCTTTCTCGGCGGGGACACACAGCTTTACGGTTTCGATCTGCAGGCGTCGCAGTACTTCAAACTGCCTTATGATTTGATCCTGCTCTTGAACGGCGAAGTCGCTGGCGTCGATTCCTGGGGTAACGGCACCCGCGTCCCTATTTTCGATCGCCTCTTCCTCGGTGGTGCGAACGATCTTCGCGGATTTAACTACCGTGACGTGAGCCCGAAAGATTCAAACAACGAGCCTCTCGGCGGCCGCACCTTGGCCCGCGGAACGATCGAGCTGACCTTCCCGATTATCGAGAAAGTGCGCGCAGCGGTGTTCTACGATGCTGGCTTTGTTGAAGAGGGCGCGTTCGACTACAGCGGGAAGAATATGGCTTCTGACGCCGGCGTCGGTTTGCGATTGGACTTGCCGATTGGCCCAATCCGCATTGATTACGGCATCCCGATCCAGGCTGCTGGGAACAGCACCTCAGGTCACTTCAACTTCAACGTCGGTTATCAATTTTGAACGGCTCGCGTCGTTCAGAGTCTATAACCCTCTCTTAATCACCCTGTTTATCCGTTTATGAAAAAGCTCCTCTCTGCCGCGCTCCTCGCTTCGATCGCATTTCCGATCGCTGCCTTCGCGCAAGCCCCATTGAAAATCGGCACCGTCGACATGAATCGTGCGTTCAAGGAATACACCAAGACCAAAGACGCCGAGAAAAAGATCAACGAAGCCAAAGACGCCGCGAAGAAAGAGTACGACGAGCGTGCCGAAGGCTACAAAAAGGCGCTCGATGAGATCAACAAACTCAACCAGCAGCTCGAAGCCCCGGCGTTGAGCGCTGACGCGAAGAGTCAGAAGGCCAAAGAGCGCGACGAGAAGATCACGAACATCAAGAACATGGAGCGTGAGATCACTGAATTCCGCCAGACCCGTGAACGCCAATTGCAGGAGCAGGCGCTTCGGATGCGCGAAGGCATCGTCACTGAAATCACCGAGATCGTCCTCGATAAAGTGAAGACGCAGAACATGGATCTCGTGCTCGATAAGTCCGGCATGAGCTTGAATGGCGTGCCGCTTGTCATCTTCTCGCGCGAGAACGCCGAGTTTACGAATGACATCATTGCAGTGCTGAACAAGCCAGGTCGCGCGTCGGCGGAGATTCCTGCCGGCTCACCGGCCGCATCGAGCAGCGCACGTCCCGCAGCGGCTGCCTCAGCCTCGCCAAAGAAGCCGTAATCGCTTTCACAACTCTAAATTTGAAACACACGCGGGGTTGTTCCCCGCGTGTGTTTTTTTTGTCGATCGCCTCCGTCACGAGCTGTCAAAGCCGTGTGCGCACGTGAACGACCACTCAAAGCCGAATTGATAAAGATGCGCTTCTCTCATAAAGGCCGGCCTCAGCTGCTAAGCTTCGTCGTGCTGTTGGCCGCGGCTGCTTCTGCGCTGGCAGCGGAAAGCTGGGAAGCGACCGTCAGCCCGTTTGCTCCCGGCTCCTTTCCGGAGCTGCGACCGCTCCGCGCGAAATACAACTTCGGTTGGAACGGCGTCACCGCCGCCACGGGAGACATTCGCCTCGCGCGGACTGGCATTGGCCGGTTCGAGCTGGAAGCGAGCGGCGGCACCCTCGGCTTCGCACGCAGCCTTTGGCCTTACGATGTGAAACACATGGGCGTGTCCGATGTGCACACGCTGCGGCCGATCGAAGTCGCCGAGGTGGAAACGTTTCGCAAAAAAGAGGTCACGACGAAGGCAATCTTCACCCCGGAGCAAGCGACGACCGTGCAGGAGGAACGGCACGGTTCTGCGGTCAAATCCAAGACGCGCGGCTTCACCTTTCCAAACATTTTCAGCGTCGATTCCGCGCTGTTATATCTGCGGACCCAGCCACTGAAAGAAGGCTCGGTTGAGCGCGTCGTAATTTACCCGGCAACGTCAGCGTATCTGGCGACGATCTCCGTCATTGGACATGAGCAAATCACGGTGCCGACGGGCAAATACGACGCCATCAAGATCGATTTGCAGCTCAACAAGATCGGCAAAAAACACGAGCTCCAGCCGCACAAAAAGTTTAAGCATGCGACGATCTGGCTCTCGAACGACGCTGACCGCCTGATTCTCCGCGTCGAAACGCAGGTCTTCATCGGCACCGTCTTCGCCGAGTTGCAGTCGGTGCAGTTCGAGACAGCGAAGCCGTAATGGCCGCGAGCTCTCGACGCGCTATCGCGGAATATAAACGCGCTCGCCCGGTCCTGGCATGATGCGCGGCGAACGGTAGATGCGGCGTCGCGGCGCGTTAACGCCAGGCGTTCGCTGCCCCGGTGAGAGGCCAAGGGCTGCAATTGTTTCCATGTCGAGCCGGCTGCTCGGCGACAGACCGAAACGCAGCTGGAACGTCCGAAGAGCTGATGCTGTTCCCGGTCCGAAGAGGCCGTCCGTCGGGCCACGATAGTAGCCCTGTTGCGCGAGTCGCGATTGCACACCGAGGACCAACTGTCGCTGCACCTCCATCGGCGCGACCTCAAATGGGGTGCCATCGAACACCCCGCGCGTCGCAGGATACAGGCTGCGTGGGCCCGGCACATAATCGCCGTCCGGGAAAACTTCTGCGAAGCCCGGCTGCCGCGGCGCCTGCGCCTGCGGCGCGGGAACAATGGCGCGGTTGTCTCGCAGATCCGAAAGATCTGGCGGCGGCGGTGTCACAGGCTGTGACGGCGGCGGGGTTGCGCTCCGTTGGGGGTGCGGAGGTGTCGCAGTCGGCGCTGCAGTTCTTCCGCGCACCCCGAGTGATTTCTCGGTTTCAGGCGACAGCTCTCCTGTGATCTTCAGCCCGTTTCGAATCTGATAACGCCGAATTGCCGCTGTCGTGTCAGCATCTTTCGTCCCGGTGATCGCGCCGTAGTAAAACCCCTGATCTTTCAGCGCCTGCTGCACCGAAGCGATTGACTGGTCTGCACGTGCCGGGGTCACCGCAACCGCGCAGACGGCCGCAAGCAAAATCAAGAATGCCTTCATCTTTGCTGTTCGTTTGACGCTGCTCTCCCGGCGCTATTCAGGCGCGCGGCTCTCCGTTCCGCGCGAGTGCATCGTGCTCACGCGTGATCTGGCGATACCGCATGATGCCCTCACTGATGGCAAGCGCGAGCTGTTGGCGATAGTCGTCGTTCCGCAGTTTCGCCATGTCATCATTGTTAGTCAGGAACCCGCCTTCCACCAAGACCGCTGGATGCTGGACATTAGCGATGACGTAAAACTGCTCCGCGCGTGTCCCGCGATCCACCGCCTGCGTCCGCGTGACCAAAGCCTGCTGCACGAATCCGGCAAGACTCTGGCTCTGGAGGTTGGCCGGCTCAGCCGAAACCGGCTGCAGGAATGGAAACCACGATGGCAGCAACGGTGATTTCGGAACCTGACGCGCGGCGTAGTAAGTGTTTACGCCGCTCGCGGCCGCGCGACTTCCTTCGTCGAAGTGAATGCTGACAAAGACAGAATCGCCCTGTGCGTTTGCGGCATTCGCGCGGTTCGCAAGCGACACGTATTCGTCGTCGGCTCGCGTCAACATGGTGCGGAATCCATTCGCGCGGAGCAGTTGATCAAGCCGACGTGCCACGTCGAGCGTCAGGTCCTTTTCGAGGACACCGTCGCGTGTGGTTCCGGAATCTTGCCCGCCATGACCTGCGTCAATCACCACCGTGGTGACTCCGCCATGCACCTGCGGCAGGACCTCATCCTCCGCGTCCCACGGCGTTCGCGGCAGCAACTGCACCAAGACGAAACAGATCGCCATTAGGAATAGACCGCCCCAGGCAAGCGCCCCTTGCAGCTTGCCATAGCCGTGGAGACTTCGGCGGAACACAACGGTTGTGCTACGTCGTGAGGGCAGGGGCGATCTCGTCTGCGCCTAACGAGCGATAACGAATCGACCTGGGGCTTTCGCGTTCCAGGAGCGCCACTTCTGCTCCGCCCTGCTGCAGCAGCTTCGCGCGCTCTTCCGCGATCGCACCCTTCTCCGGCAACTCACGAACTCCATCCTCGCCAAGCGCGAGCTTGCCTACAGTCAACCCATTCAACGCCGTCTCGAGCGCACGCGACAGTGTCGCCGAAGCATTGTATTCGCGTCGCAGATATTCCTCGATCAACTCCGTCGAAAGGCGCGTGCCGCTCAGCGCGCCGAACTTCTGCTTGGTGGCATCTCCGCTATTCGTCAGAATCGCACCGTCATATTCCACGCGCAGAAAGAGATCATCGTCCGCCGTTTTGCCGATCTCCGCGAATAACAACCGCGCTAAAAATGGTGCCCCATACACCTGTTCGAAAGCAGTCTTCAGAACGGGGCTTAACGAGTAATAAGCCAGCCGCCGGAGAGAGACGTCGGCCGCCGAACGGGTAAAACCTTCCGTGCTCGCGAGCTCGATCGCGGCCATCCGCAGCCGCTCGATGTCCCCCGGATGCCCGATCGCTCCCATCGCGATTCGATCGTAGATTTCGAAAAGCTTCTGCCGGGTACGGCCAAGCGTCACGAGCACGATTCCATCGCGAAAACTGACGGCCGCGATCGGACTGCCGGGCGCAAGCTGCGTCTCGATATACTCGCGCCGGTTGGCGACTGCCTCGACCCAGCGATACGGCTCTTCGATCATCTTTCGTTAGGCAATTACGCGGCGACGGTTCGCTTGAAGAGCGCCGCGATCTGGCGGTCGGGCAGAGTCGTAATGCCATCAGCCGACACAATTTTGATCACCGGAAAAATTTTACCTTCGCGATTCACACCGCCAGTCGCCGTATCCGACTCCGCCGCGGTGTCGAGCGCGCGCAAGGCGACAGTAACAGCTTCATCCTCGGTAAGATTCACGAGCGGCTTTTTGCCCCAATGATTCTCGTAATAAAGGATCCCGCGCACCGCTGGAGCTCCTGAGCCGGTAACGGCATAATCGGCTACTTCGAACTGCGCGCCCATCGCATCATAGAAATAAAGACGCGCGCCATGCTCAGACGCTGGATCATACGTCGCGAAAATCGGCACGACGATTCCGACGCCTTGCATAACGAAGCCGA
>JALYXP010000409.1 GCA_030947045.1 Verrucomicrobiota bacterium
TTTAATCGCCGCGCTTTCGCACGCAGCTCGAGAATGTTCAGCCCCGCCGTGTCATCGATGAACATCTGCGCTTCCGCGAGTTTCGACGCTGCCGAAGTGAGCGTCGAGAAATCGCGCTCGGCCAGAAATCCATCGCGCACCTTTTTCGAATTCACCCGCGCCCGGGAGCAAAGCAATCGCTGCACGAGCTGTTGTGCGCTCATTTCCAGACTGAAGATTGCGACCGGCTTTTTGCCTTCGATCGCGACATGCTCCGCGATGTTCATCGCAAACGCCGTCTTTCCCATGCTCGGGCGCGCGGCGATCACGATCATCTCTGCGGGGTGCAGTCCGCTCGTCATTTCGTCGAGCATGGTGAAGCCCGTCGAGATGCCGGTGATGCTGCCGCGGTTCGCGTAAAGCTTCTCGATCGACTCGATCGCTTCCATGACCTGTTCGCGCATCGTCGGCATCTGCGCCTTGAAGCGGTCCTCGCCGACGGCGAAGATTTTTTTCTCCACCTCGTCGAGCAGGTTGTTCACCTCGTCCTGTTCTTCGTAGGAGCGCCGCACGCCCTCTGTGCACGCGGCAATGATCTGGCGCAGGATGAATTTCTCGCGAACGATCTCAAGGTAATAACCGACGTTCGCGGCCGTCGGCACGAAGGTGTAGAGGCTCGTAACGAACGCGGCGCCACCGACCGCATCGAGCACATTCCGGTCACGCAACGTCTGCGTGAAGGTGATTAAATCGATCCCCTGGCCCGCATTCCAGAGCTCAACCAAGACCGTATAGACCGTTTGGTGAGCTGGAACGTAAAAGTATTCTTCCGAAATTTTTTCGACGCACTCCGCAATAATCTCGCGCGGCGAAATCAGCATCGAACCGAGCACACCTTGCTCGGCTTCGACGCTATGAGGGAGCGTGCGACCAATATCCTGTGAAGAAGATTGGGATAACCGCCCTCCGGCGCGGTCACCATTCGCTAGCGCCGAACCTCGCGCAGCGCCGTTTGCCGGTTGCTTGCGAGGTTTCTCAGGACTGCCGTTTCCGGCGTCGTGAGAATCTCTCGGCATTTAGTCTACTTTCGCGGACGGGAAGGGCGGCGGTTCTGGGGACCCGGATCAGGGCTTTCGACCCGCTCCGGCTGGGGTTCGGTGTTCGCTGATTTAACGGTGAACTTCATCGTCGCCGTGACGTCTGGATGCAGTTTGATCGAAATCTCATGTTCGCCGGTCGACTTGATCGGATGCTCGAGCACGATGCGATGACGCTCGATCTCCGCGCCAACTTCGTTCTTCAGACGCATCGCGATGTCGTTCGCGGTGACGGAGCCGAACGCTTTCCCGCTCTCGCCGGTCTCGAGCGTGAAGATCATTTTCGACTTCCCGATGCGGCGCGCGATTTCCTCCGCGTCGTTCAGTTCCTTCGCTTCACGCTCTGCGCGTTTCGCCTTCAGCATGTCGAGCTTGCGCAGCGTCGCTTTCGTCACCTCGTAGGCTTTGCCCTGCGGCAGAAGAAAATTCCGCGCAAACCCGCGGCGAACTTTTACAACATCAGCCTCAGCACCAAGGCCGGGGATGTTTTCGGTGAGGATAATTTCAGTAGAAGGCATGCGAACGTCTCGTGTTGGCCGCCGCGGACGGGCGGCAGCGGACAGGATTATATGAGCAACAAGTGGGGTGTCAACGCAACCGGGACCGTTACACCATCCCGAGCTTCATTCGCCCGGCTTCGCTGATCATGTCCTGGTTCCATGGCGGATCCCAAACCAGCTGCACCTCGGCCTCGTCGACGCCTTCGATGCTCATGATCTTGCTCTGCGCATCGTGCGCGATCGCTGGGCCCATGCCGCAACCGGGCGCGGTGAGTGTCATCTTCACATCGACACGCGTGCCGCCGTTTTCGCCTTTCTGTAGCTGGCAGTCGTAGACAAGGCCGAGGTCGACGATATTCACCGGGATCTCTGGGTCGTAGCACTGTCGGAGCTGGTCCCAGACCGCTTTCTCATCAACCTCGCCAACCGTTCCGTTGCCATTTGCGTTAGCTGTCGCAGGATTCGCTTCGCTGTTCGGCTTCTCGATCCCGAGCGCATCGAGATCTTTCTCGGCAATGCGAGAGAGACCTTGATAAGTGGCAATGGTGTAGCTGCCGCCAAGCGTCTGCGTGATGACGCCCTGCGTGCCAGCCGGAATCGTCGTTCGGTTGCCGCTTGGTATTTGGATCGCGTCGGTATCGCGGCTCAGGGTGAATTCTGTGTTCTCGTGCATAAGAGGAAAATCCTTCAGCCACAGATTAACACGGATTCACACGGATGAAGAATAAGTCGAGCAGATGGCGTTTTTCGAAAAATTGAGAGAATTCTCAGAATTCAAATCCTCAACAACACATGCTGGGTGGTAGGTCCTAGGTATTCGGAGCCATTCTGCGCAGACTTCAATTTGTGACAATTCCGTTAATTCTGTCCAAGAAATCCCAGTTCTCTACGTCACGACGCATTGCGCTGCGGCGTGAAAGAGGCGGACGGCGGGGAGTCGCGTTATAGTCGCGCGATGGGACGCCTGGGGAAGAGCGTGAACGGGAGTAACGGCGCGGCGGTGCGCGGCGGGTGTGTCGCGATCGTCATTGTCGACCAGGAGCCGTTGCGCGGTGCCGCGGGTGCTGAATGCAGCGCAGCGATGGCGCAGCTCGATGACGCCCGATCGGCCTGGCATCGCTACGAACGAGAGGACAAGCCGAGCTTTGCCCGCTGGCGGGCGCGGGAGTTTGGCGCGTTGCTGAGCGAATCGCGCGATGTCGAGCTGCAGATCCGCGAGAGCGAAACGCTCGTGCATGAAGTCGAAATGGAGATGCGCCGCGGCTTCATGGATCCGCAGACGGCTTATCGTCGCATCATGGCGCGGCGCGGAAACCCGGTCGAGGCAGCTGCACAGCAGACTCGTCCGCCGCGGAACGACGCGGGTG
>JALYXP010000411.1 GCA_030947045.1 Verrucomicrobiota bacterium
CCGGCGTTCGGACCGAAAGGATTAATCGCCATCCAATTTTTGTCGGGCGACAGCGCGCTGTTCGGTGATTGATATACAACGACCGGCGCGTCGAAGGTGTTCCCGCCGTCCGTCGAGCGGCTGACCAACACCGCGCCGAAATCGCCATTGAGTCCGAGCGTGTTCAGAAACGCGTTCCCGTTCTGCGCGATCCGGGCGACCGGATCAGTCGCGCGCGGATAGATGCCGCCGCTCGCGGTGCTTAGCTTTGGAATGAACGCGCGGCTCCATGTTAGCCCGCCATCGTGGCTGACCGAGTAGCCGCAATCGATCGAGCCACCGTCCGTGTAGCGACCTTCCTGAAACGTCGCGAGAAGGAAGTCGGGGTCGTTAGGCGCACGCGCGATGTGCGGCTCGGCTTGCGCGCGTTGGGTCGATGGCAACGCGGGGGGATCATCGCCGAGGCGGATGTTCGCTCCGACTCGCCGGTCGAGTGCAACCGCGGCGGCTGATCTCTCGTCGCCGCTTGTTGCAGCCGCTACGTGGCGCGCGTTGGCGGAGCTCGGCGGTTCAACGAGATCGCCATTTCGATCGAGGCGCAGGAGGGCGCCTGTCGAGAGACGTTCCAGCGGCGCGTTCTGAAAAGCAGGGGGCCATTGCGAGCGGTCGTAGGAGGGCTGCCATGTTCCAGCAGCTCCTGCTTGGGACTCGTTAGGCGCAGCCGCCAGTGTGCGGCCGCCGGTGAGTGCGAGGAGCGCAATTATGCCAAGCAGAAACCGAAGACGCGACGGCGAACGCATGCCCGATTCTACACAAAGGCCGCGGAAATGCATTGCCTCGCCGCGCTATCCACATTGACCACGCGGCGGCGCAACGGTAATCCCAACGCCTGTGGACCTTCTCGATGAACTCCAGACGCGGCTCGTCTGCGGCGACGGCGCGATCGGCACTCTCTTGCTGGAAAGCGGTGTGCCGCTGGAGCGATGTTTCGAAGAGCTTTGCCTGAGCGAGCCGGAGCGCGTTCGCAGTTTCCATGAGCAATACATCGCGGCCGGCGCACGCGTGATCGAGACGAATACTTTCGGAGCGAACGCGGTGCGGCTGGAGCGGTTCGGATTCGAGGCGCAAGTGGCGGAGATTAACGCCACGGCGGCGCGGCTCGCCCGAGCCGCGGCGCGGGATCGGGATGTTGCGGTTGCCGGCAGCATCGGTCCGCTCGGCATCAGCGCCGACGAAGCGACCGCTCGCGGGATTGATCGCGCGCAATGTTTTCGGGACCAGATCACGGGCCTGTTGGATGGCGGCGCCGAACTGATCTTCTTCGAGACGTTCATGGATTTGGCGGAGATGGAAATCGCGCTGTCGGTGAAAAACGAGATCAGCAAGGCGACGGCAATCTGTTCCTTCGCCTGCGCGCCCGAGGGGCGATTATCGTCCGGCACGCCGGTTGTCGAAGCGTTTCGAAAGTTGCAGAAGCACGGGGCGCACGTCGTCGGATTGAACTGCATGAACGGGCCGCACGGGATGGTGCAGTTGCTGGAGCGCGTGCCCGCTGATTACCCGCTCGCAGCCTATGCGAACGCCGGTTATCCGAAATATCACGAAGGCCGGTTCATCTATCACACTGCGCCAGACTACTTCGGGCAGGCGGCGCGCGAGATGGTGGCGCAAGGCGCACGTCTGATCGGCGGATGTTGCGGCACGAACCCCAGCCACATCAAGGCGATCGCCGCCGCTATCGCAGATCTCCAGCCGATCAAAAGCAAGACGGTCCGCGTGATCGCGGAGCCGATGCCGACTGCGCACGTGGCAAGCGCAGGCGCTCCACCCGAGGAGAGTCTGCTCGAGCGAATGGCCCGCGGTCAGCGCGTGATTATTTGCGAGCTCGATCCGCCTAAGACATTGGCGTTGGAGAAATTCTTCGCAGGTGCGCAGGCGCTCGTGAAAGCTGGCTGCGACGCCATTACGTTGGCGGATAATTCGCTCGCGATTCTACGCGTCAGCAATCTCGCGATGGGCGCAATGTTAAAGGAGCGCTACGGCATCACGCCGCTGCTGCACATGAGCTGTCGCGATCGCAATGTGCTCGGGCTGCAAAGCGAGCTGCTCGGAATGGCGGCGCTTGGGATGCGACACGTGTTGCCATTGACCGGCGATCCGGCGCGGGTCGGTGATCACCCGGGCGCGGCCTCGGTCTATGACGTGAACTCAGTCGAGCTAATCTCGATTATTAAGCGGCTGAACGACGGCTTCACCCATGCCGGTAAATCGATCAAGTCAGCGACCGAGTTTGTGATCGGCTGCACATTTAATCCGAACGCGCGCAGTCTGGAGTCGCAGGTCAACCGGCTCGAGCGAAAGGTCGCTGCCGGAGCGCAATACGCGATGACGCAGCCCGTTTTCGACTTGCGCTTATTGGATGAAATGAAGCGCCGCACGGAGCATCTAGGCATTCCGATCTTTACCGGCATTTGGCCGCTGCTGAGCGGGCGTCAGGCGGAGTTTCTTCATAACGAAGTTCCCGGCATTGTTGTGCCAGATGAAGTTCGGGCTGTCATGGCAGGGTCGGAAGGAGCCGACGGGCGTGCGCGTGGCGTGAACCTTGCGAAAGAGATCACGGCTGAGGCACTGGCGCGCTTCAGCGGCGCGTATCTGATCACGCCATTCCTGCAATACGAGACAACGGTCGAGCTCGCCCAGTTTGCACGCGGGCTCTGACGTGACGACAGTCTGGCGATGGTTCACGTCCGCCGCGCCGTTTTCATTCAGGTCGCGGGGCTAATCATCGTCGGGATCGGACTGTTCGTCGCGTCGCGTTTTTTCCCGCTGGCTGATCTGCTCGCGGACGTGCAGGAGCACGTCATGCACTGGGGCGCATGGAGCGCGATCTGCTACCCGCTGCTCTACGCATGCTGCAATGTCCTGCTGCTGCCTGGCGGGTTTCTCAGCATCGGCGGCGGATTTTTCTTCGGCCTCTGGTGGGGATTTCTGATCACATTGGTGGGTAACGTTGGGGGCGCGGCGATCTCGTTCTACATCAGCCGGTGGATTGGAAGACGCTGGCTCCACCGGCGATTGATGAGGAACTCGACACTTGAAGCGTTAGAGCCTGCCGTGGAGCGTGAGGGATGGAAGATCATCCTGTTGAGCCAGTTACACCCGCTCTTCCCCACTAGTCTCCTGAATTATCTGTATGGTTTGACCACGATCAGCTTTCGTACCTGCATGCTTTGGGTGGCGATTGGGCAGGCACCAGGCTTGTTCCTCTACGCATATCTCGGTACCCTTGGGCAGTTGGGATTGAACGTGGCTCGCGGACGTAGCCACCCGCGACTGATCGAATACTTCGTCTGGGGTGGAGGGCTGTTAACGGCGGTGCTCGTTTTAATGGTGCTTGGGCGCATTGCGCTTCGGCTGCTGCAAGAAGCAGAGGACGCCGCGAGAAGCGGAACAATCGTCGCGCAGAGCGATGAAATACGTCCAGATAATCAATTAGCGTCGAGCGTATTATGACCGAAGATCAGCTTACCGGAGAGGCGTTGAACGCGCGCGTCAGCGCGTATGTGCCATACTCGAATTTTGCTGTTGGCGCGGCGCTCAGTTCCGTTGACGGACGAGTCTTCAAAGGGTGTAACGTGGAAAACATCTCGTTCGGTCTAACGATGTGCGCGGAGCGTGTCGCACTCGGGCGCGCCATTTCCGAAGGAGCCACCGACTTTCACTCTATCGCGATTGTGAGCGATTCGACTGAACCCGTTGTGCCGTGCGGCGCTTGTAGGCAGGTGCTTGCAGAGTTTGCGCCGCGTCTTCGAATTATCAGCTCGACCACTTCGGGCAGAAAAGCTGAGTTTGACCTTGCGATCTTGCTTCCCGCTCCCACGCAGGGGATTTTGCATTAAGTTCTACGTGGAACATGGGGGAACCGCGGGAGAGATTCGATGTTGTCGTGGTCGGCGCCGGGCATGCCGGCATTGAAGCGGCCTTGGCTTCCGCGCGGCTTGGGTGCAGGACACTGATTTTAACGCAGAATCTCGACACCATCGGGCAGATGTCGTGCAACCCGGCCGTCGGCGGTCTCGGGAAGGGCCACATTGTGCGGGAGATCGATGCGTTAGGCGGCTTTATGGGTCAGAATACGGACGCCACCGGGATCCAGTTCCGCATGCTGAATCGGGCGAAAGGGGCAAGCGTTCGCGCGCCACGTGCGCAATGCGACAAAAAAGCGTACCAATTCCGAGCAAAAGCGGTCTTGGAAAGCACACCGAATCTGCATATTAAGCAGGCCGGCGTCACCAAGGTCGCGACTATGGCAGGAAGCGCCGTCGGAATCGAAACCGACATCGGCCTGGATATCGCCGCTGACGCGGTCGTGATTACATCCGGCACATTTTTGAAAGCCTTGTTACACGTAGGCGAGCGGACGCAATCCGGCGGGCGAATGGGCGACTCTGTCTCTGGTTTAAGCGGCAGCCTAGGCGCGCTAGGAT
>JALYXP010000424.1 GCA_030947045.1 Verrucomicrobiota bacterium
CTTCACGCCGTCGCCAACACGGGATCGGTGACGGAGTGCAAGCGGACGCGTGCGGGGCGGTCGGCCACGTCGAAATAGCAACGCCACCACGGCGTAAGCGACCGCGACCTTGTAGACGTTGCGCCGCTTTAGCTCGGCGAAGAAGCTGGGCGACTCGATGGCCATGAGCGCTGTGTAGCAGCCGCTGGCGCCGGAATCGATAACGATTCCCGGAGCGCAACCGCATAGACACCAAATAGAACCACACCATGGCTAAAACTAGTTCCATCACCGCGAGCGACGACGGCCGTTTTCGTTTTTTGAAGCGATCCCGGAAACTCGCTTGGGATGCCGTACGATCCGACGCTGCACGCGCGTCGGCGATTCTACTTCGCGGCTTTCGGCATGACGCCGATCTTTTGCGTGAAGGCGATGAAGCGCGGGTCGTCCTTGTAGGCGAGCAGAAATGGATCCTCCAGCATCTGGGGCACGCCGGCGTCGTCGGCGTTTTCGTCGATCAGCTTCTTCAGCGCCGCATCGGCTTCGGCGCGCCGGCCATTGGCAAAATAGGCCAGCGCCAGCTAGTAAGTGCGCCAGAACGGATCGGGCACCTGGTTGGCGGACTCCATTGCTGCAGCAGGTTTCCGGAGTGGAGATCAGGCCTACTTCTGTTGTCGAGCATTCAACGTCCTATCAAAAGTCGCAACGCGCGGAGAAGCGCGACCGCCTGCTCTGGACCTGCGTAGTTTCCGACCGCGAATGCCGCTCCGTGGGCACGCTTCCTGCGCCTGCAGGGCAGTGCTTCTCCCAAGCTTTGCTCCTATGAACGTTCTTGTCGCCGATGACGACGAAATCACGCGCCTTTTGCTCAGCTCTACTCTGCGCAAGCTCGGCCACGATGTCCGGGAAGCGCAGACTGGTGCCGAGGCATGGGCTGCGTGGCTCGAAGAGCGCCAGCCGCTCGTCGTTTCCGACTGGATGATGCCGGATCTGGATGGCCTCGACTTCTGCCGTCGGGTGCGCGCAGAAGCAGGCTCCGAGTTGACCTACATAATCCTGCTCACCGCGCGGACGGGGAAAGGGAATTACCTCGAAGGAATGGAAGCCGGCGTGGACGACTTCATCGTGAAGCCGTTCGAACGAGAACAATTCGCGGCGCATATACGCGTCGCCACGCGGATTCTGGCACTTCACCAGAACGTGAAGGCCGCGAACGCGGGTCTTGAACGGCGGGTGAGCGAACGCACCGCAGAGCTGGAAAACGCGTTGCAGGCGAAAAGTGATTTCCTCTCGCAGGCGAGCCACGAGCTGCGCACGCCGATGAATCACGTGCTCGGTTTCGCGCAACTGCTTGGCCTCGACTCCCTCACGCCAAACCAAAGTGACAGTGTGCAGCACATCCTCTCCAGCGGGCGGCATCTGCTCACATTAATCGATCGCATTCTAGCAGTTTCCGAATCGGATCCAGAGGAGTTGTCCTTTCTTGAGACACAACTGCCTCGTCCGGAGAGGCGTCAGAAGACGACCAGTCCGCAGCGAACCTTGCTCTACATCGAGGACAATCCGTCGAACGCTGAGGTTGTGGAGCTGATCATCGAAAACAGGCCGGATTTGAAGATGATCACGGCGGGGAAAGGAAGCAGCGGATTGGAGATGGCACGAAAGCGGCGGCCCGCTCTCATTCTGCTCGATCTGCATTTGCCCGATATAAACGGCGATCAAGTCTTGACCCGGTTGAAAAGCGATCCGCGGACTGCGGCAATCCCGGTGGTGATGCTGAGTGCAGATGCGACCGGAAAAGAAGTCGAGCGGCTAAAAAAATTAGGGGCTTGTGCCTATGTGACGAAGCCGTTTCGAGTTTCGGGACTTTTACGAGTCCTCGATGAGACGCTCACGCCGGCAGCCGCCAGTGGGCCATCAATGGGGGTTGCCACGATATCGCCAACGCATGCCGGAGTTTTGACCTAACCGAGTTTCCATCTTTGAAAACCAGCCCGCCACTCCCATCGAATGAGCGCGCGCGTCTCGACGCGCTCCGCCGCTACGAAATCCTCGATACGCCGCCCGACGAAGCTTTCGAGCGGATCACGCGGATGGCGTCACGGCTCTTCAATGTGCCGTTCGCGCTGGTCTCACTCGTGGATGAAAAGCGACAGTGGTGGAAGTCTTGTTACGGTCTCGAGGGGTGCGGGACAGCGCGTGATCTGGCGTTTTGCGCGCACGCGATCTTAAGCCCTGAAGTGATGGTAGTGCCGGATGCCACGCGAGATGCGCGGTTCGCGAATAATCCTTTCGTGACCGGCGCGCCTGGTGTTCGCTTTTATGCGGGCGCTCCGCTGCGGACGGCGGACGATTTCAATCTCGGCACTCTCTGTTTAATCGACACGAAGCCGCGAGAGTTTTCGGCCGACGAAGCGGAACTGCTGGCGAACCTTGCGGCCGTTGTGATCGAACAACTCGAAGGGTTTCGCGCTGTAAACAGGCTGCGCGTCGAGCTGGCAGAGCGAGAACGAGCCACGGAGCAGGTACGCAGATCCGAGGAAAAGTTCCGCACGGTGGCGCAATCAGTTGGCGACGCCGTCATCTCTTCGGATCCCGCTGGCAACATCATCTTTTGGAACAACGGCGCGGAGCGAATATTCGGTCAGCGCGAAGAGGAGGTGCTCGGTCAATCACTCGCCATCATTATGCCCGAGCGATTCCGCGCAATGCACGAAGCGGGAATGAAGCGCTTTCAAACGACGGGCGAGTCACGGGTCATCGGCCGCACGGTGGAACTGACTGGGCTACGTAAGAATGGCGCCGAGTTCCCAATTGAGCTGACGCTTTCCACTTGGGCGACAAGCGACGGCGCTCACTTCACAGGCATCGTGCGCGACATCACCGAGCGAGTGCGCGCAAAAGCAGCTCTGCAAAAAGAGCGCGAGTTTCTTACCGCCGCCTTCGAGAACGTCTCCGACGGCATCGTCTCCTGCAATGCGGAAGGTGTGCTGACGCTCTTCAACCGAGCGACGCGCGAGATGCACGGACTGCCCGAAGCGCCGGTGCCAGCCGAAGAGTGGGCCGAACATTTCGATCTCTACCTTCCTGACGGGAAGACTTTGATGACCAAGGAGCAGGTGCCTCTCTTCCGCGCGTTAGAAGAAGGTTCCGTCAAGGAAGTGGAGCTGGTGATCGCGCCGAAAGGGACAATGCCGCGGCGTGTGGTGGCCAGCGGTTAGGCGATGTTCGATGCTAAGGGAACTAAGATCGGCGCGGTTGTGGCCATGCACGACATTACCGAGCGCCGGCGGGACGAGGCGCGTCTCCTCGCGAATGAGAATCGCCTACGGGTTCTCTGCGACATCACCTCGAAATCGGATCTGAGCCTTGACGAGAAGATCAAAGAGGTGCTCCGGACGGGCTGTCGGGAACTCGGGCTCGAGAATGGAATTTTCGCGCGCATCGACGGGGACCGGTACGAAGTGGAACACGCTTCGTCCGAGATAAATCCAGGGCTCGAAAGCCTGGCCTGCTGTCTTCAGGATACGATCTGCCACGAGGTCTTGCTGCGCGATAAGCCGGTCGCTTTCGAGCACGCGGCGGAGTCGGAGTGGCGGCATCATCCGGGCTATCAGAAGTTCAAAGGCGAGGCTTATATCGGCGCGCCGGTGCGGGCTGGGAACAAGGTCTATGGCGCACTTTGCTTCACCAGCGCGCAGCCTCGCCCGGAGAAGTTCACTACGGCGGATATCGAGTTCCTGCGCCTGATCGTGCAATGGATCGGCGGCGAAGTGGAGCGGCTGCGGATCGAGCAGGAGCTGAAGGAGGCGAAGGTCGCCGCAGCGCTGCGCGAGGGCGAGCAGCGCTACACTTTTCTCGCCGACACCGTGCCGCAGATTGTTTGGACAGCGCGGCCTGATGGCGGACTCGATTATTACAACAAGGCATGGTTTGACTACACGGGCCTCACGTTCGAGCAGACGCGCGACTGGGGCTGGAAACCGGTGCTGCACCCGGACGACCTACAGCAGTGCGTCGACTTGTGGACGCACGCCTTTACGACAGGTGAAAACTACGAGGTTGAGTACCGCTTCAAGCGCGCGTCGGACGGCGCGTATCGCTGGCATCTTGGCCGCGCGCTGCCGATGCGGGACGAGACGGGAGCAATCGTGCAGTGGGTCGGCAGCTGCACGGATATCGACGACGCGAAACGTGCCGGCGAGCGGCTTCAGGCGCTCAACGACGAGCTCGGCATCCGCGTGCTGGAGCGGACTTCCGAGCTGCGCGCGGCAAAGGAAGCGGCCGAGGCTGCAAGCCTGGCGAAGAGCGACTTCCTCGCGAACATGAGCCACGAGATCCGTACACCGATGAACGGTATTATCGGCATGACGGAACTCGCGCTGGATACGGAGCTGAGCCGCGAGCAGCGCGAATATCTCGGAATGGTCAAAACGTCCGCGAACTCTTTGCTTAGATTGATCAACGACATCCTGGATTTCTCAAAGATCGAGGCGGGCATGCTCGATCTGGAATCGGTTGGCTTCAGCCTTCGTGATTCCATCGGCAGCATGCTCAAGCCCCTCGGCGTGCGGGCCGACGCGAAGCATTTGGAATTGGTCGCCGATATTTCCGCCGATGTGCCGGATCATCTCATCGGCGATCCGATGCGGCTCTGCCAGATCCTGATCAACCTCACGGATAATGCGATCAAGTTTACCGAACGCGGGCAAGTAATCGTGAAGGTCGCAGTCGAATCACAAAATAACGGCAAGCGCTGCCTGCACTTTTCTGTCGCGGATACCGGCGTCGGAATCCCGGCGGACAAGCAGGCGCTGATCTTTGAGGCATTCGCGCAGGCGGATGGATCGACCACGCGTAACTACGGGGGAACCGGTCTCGGCCTCGCGATCTCGACCCGCTTGATCGAGCAGATGCGCGGACGCATTTGGGTGGAAAGCGCAGTCGGCCAGGGAACGACGTTTCATTTCACAGCGTGGCTCGGCGTTCGCGAAACAGCTCCGCGAATGACGAAGCAGGCGGACACCGACGACTTGGGTGGTTTGCGCCTCCTTGTCGTTGATGACACCGGAGCGGCCACGACGGGAGCATCGTCAGGGAGAAGTTCCCTCGCGCGATCGAATGGCAGCCTGCGGATTTTGCTCGCGGACGATAATGAAATCAATCGCGCTGTCGCCACGGGTATTTTAGACAAACAAGGGCATTCCGTGACCCTCGCGACAAACGGGCGCGAAGCGGTGGACGCGACGGAGCGCGGCCAATTTGATATCGTCTTGATGGATGTACAGATGCCAGAAATGGATGGCTTCGAAGCGACGAGTCGAATTCGAGAATTTGAAAAATCTCGGACGGCGAAGACGCCAATCGTGGCGATGACGGCGCATGCGATGGCTGGCGATCGTGAACGCTGTCTGGCTGGCGGGATGGATGATTACATCGCGAAACCGCTGAAGAAAGACAACCTGCTCGCGATCCTTACGCGCTTCTCGTCGCCTCCTTCTCTTCCTTTATCGGATCATGGAAATAGCACCAAGAACGACGCCGATGTGGACTCGGCTGCTCCAATTTTCACGCGCGAAGTACTTCTTGAGAAGTTCGAGGATGACGAAGAATTGATGCAGAAACTAATCGTTCTCTTGCGCCGAAACATGCCCCGCGCCGTGACCCAAATTGCAGCTGCCATCGATCATCGAAATGCCAAAGCACTCGCTTCCGGCGCGCACGCGTTGCTCAGTTCGTTAGGTGTGTTCGGTGCGGACGAAGCCATCGCTGTCACGAAAAATCTGGAAGCGCGGGGAGAACGTAGCGAGTTCGAAAGTGCCCCTGCCGTGCTG
Organism: Verrucomicrobiota bacterium; assembly: GCA_030947045.1. Taxonomy (GTDB): domain Bacteria; phylum Verrucomicrobiota; class Verrucomicrobiia; order Chthoniobacterales; family UBA10450; genus JACCTI01. Next base: position 5,814 of record JALYXP010000424.1, read on the forward strand.
GCCAAGCTGAGGCTCGCTCTGGAAACCGTAGACCGGGCCGTAGCAACCTACGAGACGACGGTAATATGATTTTTGATATTCGGTTGTCCGGATCCGCAGGTGAGGAGAGACAAGCTATCGCCGGAGGTCGTTTAACAGCTTCGAGTAACCGACGATGTCGATGAACAGAACGTGGCCGATTTCCAATCGAAGGTTGTCGTCGGATTCCGACACAGGCTGTGTTTACCCGAAAAGCCTGCGGATAGGAGAACTATTTCAGCGCCCGGATCGACGGAATAATCTTCGCAAATCTGTGTAATCTGGGGGCCGCTCCGCGAGGGCGTTCGCTGTAAGCATACGTCATGCGGCCACTTCGTTATTCCATCAACGTTACCTTGGACGGGTGCTGCGATCAGCTGGCGGGGATCCAGGACGAAGAGCTGCATCGTCACGCCGTCGAGAACCTCGACCGCGCCGATGCCCTCCTTTTTGGCCGGTGACTGAAGAGAATGCGGATTGCGGAATGCGGAATGCGAAATGCGGTTTCGGAGTGTGGGCGCCTGCGGCGGGAGCGACGCCTGATTGGATCGGAACCCTTCGCTAAGGCGAGACTGATAGTTAGCTGAGGGCTATAGCGCTTCTAGAAGAGCTTCGATCGTCATGACTGCTTGTCTCACAAGGCTCTGGAGCGTTTTCGGCGCGATCGCCTTGTGATTAGGG
>JALYXP010000427.1 GCA_030947045.1 Verrucomicrobiota bacterium
GTAAGGCTCTTATGCGGCTTGTTCGGCGACGTGAGTTCATCAAAAGTCGGCAGCGTCTTGAACCGCAGCGTCGGCGTAAGTGGGCGATAATTACGTAATGCCATAACTAGAATCCAGTGCGCGCAGGCCTGTCATCTGGAGCGAAGCGAACGACCTCACACAGGCGGCTCGGACCTTCAACACCCCGCGGATACACCAAGCTCCGGGCGCGAGATCCTTCGCCGTCTGCGCGGCTCAGGATGACGCGGTGGAAGGAGCGTGGGCAAATGCTCTGCGTCGTCAGAGTCATCATACCAGGTCGATCTTGTCGCCTTCCTTCAGCGTCACGATGGCTTTTTTCCAATGCGGCTTGCGGCCGAAATCGGCGCGCCGTTCGCGCTTCTTCTTGCCCTCGTAATTTGCGGTGTTAACCGCGACAACCTTCTTATTGAAGAGCTGCTCGACCGCGCGCTTGATCTCAATCTTGTTCGCCTTCGGGCTGACGCGGAAAACGTACTTGTTGTGCTTCTCAGAAAGGATGGACGCCTTCTCCGTCAGCGACGCCGTCTCGATGATGTCGAAAAGATCCTTCATTACGCCGTCTCCTTCTCTTCAGGTAAGCGGCCGGCTAACTGCTCGAGCGCTTTGCCCGTGACCAAAATCTTGTCGAACGCGAGCAACTGCTCCGTGTTCACATCCTGCGCGGTTGTCAGGAGAACCGGCTTCACGTTGCGCGCGGCCTTGTAGGTGTTTTCGTCGAAAGCGTCTGAGACGATCAGCACCTTGCGCGCGTCGGTCTGCTCCTTCAGCAGGTTAACGAAAGCCTTTGTCTTCAGTTCGGTGACGGCAAACGCGTCGATCGTCAGCACATCGCCCGCATTGATCCGTTCCGTGAGCGCCTTTTGGAACGCAAGGCGGCGCACCGTCTTGGAAACTTTCTTGGAGTAATCGCGCGGCTTCGGGCCGAACACGACACCACCGCCACGCCAGATCGGTGAGCTCTTGTAGCCAGCACGCGCACGACCAGTGCCTTTCTGACGCCACGGCTTCGCACCTGAAAGCGCGACTTCCGCTTTCGTCTTCGTGTTCGCCGAACCCGATCGACGCGCCGCGCGCATCGCGACCACCACATCGTGCACCGCCTGGGTTCCGCGGCCGCCTTCGATGAGCGTGATCTTTGCGTCACGCGCTGCGTCTGCTGTTAAAACTTTCGCGGCCATAACTTATCGAATCTTCACTGCCGGCTTCTTCGCCTTCTCAGCTTCGTCGAACTTCCGATGTTCTTCGTGTAGCTTCTTGATGTTCTCCGGGTGCTTGATTGCCGGCCTAACGACAACAAGACTGCCGTTCGCGCCCGGAACCGCGCCGCTGATCAAAATCACCTTCTCGGTCTCGCGCACCTGCAACACCTCGAGGTTCTGCACCGTCACGCGCTCATCGCCCATGTGACCCGGCATACCCATGTTCTTCCAAATGCGACCGGGCGTAGAACGGTTACCGATGGCACCGTTGCGTCGGTGCGTCTTCGAACCATGCGCCGCGCCCTGGCCGGCGAAGTTGTGCTTCTTCATCACCCCCTGGAAGCCTTTGCCTTTCGAGCGTCCGATCACGTCAACGAAATCGCCCGGCGCAAACTGGGTCACGCTCAGGTTGATCTCGCCTTCCGGCGCATCATTCGTTAGGCGAAACTCGCGCACGAAGCGCTTCGGCTCGACCTCCGCCTTCTTAAACTCGCCGAGGTTGGCGCCGTTGAGCCGCGACTCTTTCTGCGTGCCGTATCCGACCTTAACCGCGGAGTAACCGTTGTTGTCCGCGTTGATCCGGCTAACGACAACGTTGTCGCCGGCCGCGATTACGGTCACCGGACGCAGCTTGCCGTTCGCGTCGTAGACGCTCGTCATGCCGATTTTCTGTCCTAAAAGTCCGATGCTCATGTTCGTAGGCTTTTGTCATCCTGAACGCAGTGAAGGATCTCGCTAACGACCCCGAGTGTTCAATGTGGGATTCTTCGCTTCGCTCAGAATGACAGGTTCCTTTGGGTTAAATTTTGATCGTGATATCCACGCCCGCGGGCAGGTTGAGTTTTTTCAGCTCGTCGACCGTCTTCGCCGTCGGCTCGATGATGTCGAGCAGGCGCTTATGGGTGCGGATTTCAAATTGGTCCATCGACTTTTTGTCGACGTGCGGAGAGCGATTGACCGTGAACTTCTCAATCAAGGTCGGGAGCGGAATCGGTCCCGCGACCCGCGCACCGGTGCGCTTCGCGGTCTCGACGATGTCGACCGCGCTTTGATCGAGCATCCGGTGATCGAATGCTTTC
>JALYXP010000429.1 GCA_030947045.1 Verrucomicrobiota bacterium
CCTCGAGAGCGAACGTTTTCCGCTCGATCCCGTCGTGCAGCGGATGTATCTCGCGCGCTGCAACGCCCAGCTCGGCGAGACCGCGGCCTCCGAGAATAATTGGCAGCGCGCCTTCGAAGCCGCCGGCGGCGAAGTCGGCGAGCTGATGACGCTGGCCGATTATGCCGAGAAGAACGGCGCGAGCACGATCGCGGAACGGGCATATACGACCGCTGCGGCAGCTGCGCCGAAAATGCGAGCCGCGCAGCAGGGCCGGCTCCGCGCCGCGCAGGCGAGCCATGATGCACGCAAGATCCACGCTGTGCTCGCTGACATGCTGGCGGTCTGGCCTAACGACACCGCGGTGCAGAACGACGAGGCCTATCTGCGGCTGCTCCTGGGTATCAACGCCGCGGCCGCGACCGACAGCCACGAACCAATAACAAACAACCGCGACGCAGTCGCTACGATCGAGCAACTCGCGAGCAGCCTGGTCGAGCGAGAACCCGCTAGCCTGCCGCATCGCACCTTGCTCGCCCTGGCGCGGCTGAAGCTCGGTCACGCCGACGAGGCGCTCGCGGTTTACACCGGCATCAACGTCCCCACGAACGCCCTCACCGCCTCCGCGCTCGCCGTGCACTCCGCGGTGCTCGCGGCGACCGGTCACGGCGAGGATGCCGCGACTGAGCGCGCACAGATTCCGGCGGAGCAATTGCTCCCGGAAGAGCGAGCGCTCCTCGAGTAGTTCCAGAGCTACGCAGCGCCCTGCGACCCGCGCGCCGCAAGATCCGTCATCCCGAGCGTAGTCGAGGGACCTCCCTTATGGAGTCAGGGTCACACAAGCAACGAAGCACGCGCGTCTGCAAACCACGCGCCTCGGTCCGCAGCGATTTCGGAGTAAATCGCGCGATCCCTCGACTGCGCTCGGGATGACACGACCAACGCGTCAGAACATGGCGGAGCGAGAAAGCCGTCCGTCCGTCCTCGGTCGCTCCAATCAAGCCCGACGGCAGCGCATCGCTGCGACTAACAGTACCAGCAACACCAGGGGAGCTTCTTCGCTCATTAGGTAGCCCGCCTGTTTGCTATATCTCCACCACACACGTAACAATATTATATTTGTTATAAACATACTTGACCGCCTTTAGTGCCCCTCTGTTTCATTACTTTTCGTGAAGGCGAATAGTCGTCGGGTGTTCCGCGTTGCGCGGGTCGTGTTCTTCCTCGGATGCAGTGGCGCGGTCTTCGCGCATAGCGGCTGGATCCACCCTTTCGATCCGGAATCGTGGAGCGTCACGCGGTTCGTGCGCAGTTATCGAACTTCCGACGCACCGCGCGGGAACACCGATGGTGAAAGCGCGCGTCGCATCGCGTCGACGACCGAACACACCGTCGCCGCTCAACAATTCGCGCGCGCGATCGACGACGTGATCTTCGGCCGCGACTCCTTTTATCCCACCACAACGCGCAGTCCGTTGTCCGCCTCAGTGATTGAAAGAGAACCGACGGCCGAAAACGACGGCGTCCCGGTTCTCTCCCAGCCACTGCCATCCTTCGAAAAAGGCGGGATCGCCATGAACAGCGGGAGCGCTTTCACCAGTAGCGCGCCTATCCCCGCAAACGCCGCTCCAAAGCCCGACCCGATCAGCCCCGATGTCCCGGTGACCGCCGCGAGCTGGCAGGGCAACGGCGGAACTCTGATCACGCCGACCTCCGGACTATGGTCGGCCGACACCAACTGGACTCCCGGCGCACCCGCCTCGACCGACACCACGGTCCTCAGCTTTGGCGGTAGCGGGGCCACTCCCTACACTTCCACGAACGATCTCGGCACGTTCACCTTCCAGAATATCAACCTGCAAAGCACCGCCACCGTCACCGAGACGATCGCCGGCCAGACGCTCCAGATTCCGACCACCGGCTCCGGCACGATCACGCAGAACGGCAGCGGCGCCTTTGAGATTCACAACGACATCAGCGCGAACTCCCTCGCCGCAAATTTCTACAGTACCCTGCACCTCGCCGGCAGCCCGACCGGCGGCACCGGTACCGTGACATTGAGCGGGACACTGCAGGACGCGAGCGCCAATCGGAGGCTCGCGCTCGAGAAATCCGGGTCGAACACCGTCATCCTGACCGGCGCGAACACCTACGGCGGCGGCACCACCGTAAACACCGGCACTCTGCTGGTGAATAACACGAGCGGCTCCGGGTCCGGGACCGGCACCGGCCTCGTGACTGTCCAAGGCTCAGGCACGCTCGGCGGCACCGGCACCATCACCGTCGTCCCGGTCGAAGGCCAGGCACAGGTCAACGTTTACTCGGGCGGCACGATCGCGCCCGGCAACGGGCCCGGCCAGATCGGCGCTCTCACCTTGAACGATACCAGGACCTTCTTCGATGCCGGCTCGAAGCTCCTGATCGATCTGAACGGCAGCCTCAGCGACCTGCTCAGCACCACTGGGATGATGAACATCGTGTCCGGTGCCACGATCGACTTCAACCAGCTCGGTCCGCTTACCGCGTCGTCGTATCAATTGGCGACCTATAGCTCCTACACCGGCAACTTCGATCCGCTGCGCATGCCCGACGGCTACGCGCTCGTTTACAATCCGAAGGAGCTGCTCCTGGTCGCAGCGCCCGAGCCGGGCACGTGGGCGGCTGCCGCGCTCGCTGCGGCGGTGATGGCGTTCACGTGCCGCCGTCGTTACACCGCGCGTTCGGCTCTCCTGTAGCGTCAGAAGAGGCGTCCGCTACGTCATCGTAGGCGGAGAAGCCGTTATTTTTAGGCAGAATTTTGAAAATTTTGTAATTCTGTCGAAAACCTCCCCGCCGCATCAGCTCAGCGCCGCGCCTTCAACCCTTTGCACGCTGCCATCTCGATAGCGGCGAAACTCTGCGCAGGCTCCTGGTCCAAATTTTACTCGCTCCCTATCTGTGTTTTATCTGTGGCTCTTCCTGCCTTCCGATTCGCTTTCTTTGGGGCACAGATGAACACAGATTTTCACAGATAAGGGATAAGCGCAGAGCACCTCTGCTGTAAGCGGCAGCCGCGCGGCTGGGAATTAAGGAAGCATCAAATGCGATTCCACAGCGTCCTGTGCAAACAACCTCATTGCTGTCGCATAACGCCTCAACACCTCTGCTACCCGCGCCGTAGAACAGTTACCGACGCGTAACCAAATAAACTTCGGCGGATGCCCATGCAGGAAGCTCTGCTGTTGGAAATCAGAATCCTTCGAGACAAGGACAAAGCCGTTCTCCTGCGCGTAGCGCCAAATTGTGATGTCCTCAGCGTCACGGAGACCGAGCTCTCGGACGTGCGCGCTACCCGCAAACAAATCCTCGACTAGACGCGGCAGACGCGGCGAAAGATTTTGGTCGAAAAGCAGCTTCACGCTGGCAGCGCAGCCAGCTTACGTTCCCGATCTGCGGCGAAGGCGAGACACGCGCGGATATCCTCCTCCGTGAGATCGGGGAAATCGCTTAGTAACTCTGCATGCGTCATCCCGCCAGCCAGATATTCCAGCACGTCAGTCACCGTCATCCGGGTGCCACGAATGCAGGGTTTCCCGCTCCTCTTCCCTGGTTCGATTGTGATGATCCTGGAATAATCCATGGGCTGCAGGGTACCCGCCATAGCCCCGTGCCGTCAACCAGTCCGCCTCCGAGCAATTTCTATTTAGACAGAATTTTACAGAATTAAGAAAAATTTTGTAATTCCGTCGAAGAACTTCCCGGTGCTTTAGCTCAGCGCCGCGCCTTTAACCTCTTGCACGCTGCTACCTCGATGGCCGCGAAATTTCACGCATGCTCCTGGCCCAAATTTTAATCACTCCCTATCTGTGTTCCATCTGTGTCCATCTGTGGCTCTCCCTGCTTTC
>JALYXP010000473.1 GCA_030947045.1 Verrucomicrobiota bacterium
AGGTGTTCTGGGATCGCGACGAGGCCACGCTCGTGGATCGCGCGGACTTCCGATAGCATTCCGTCCGTCTTGGCACCGCCCATCCCAAGAGTAGCCATTGTGGACGGTTCCAGTGGGCCGTCGATCCACTCTGGGTAGAACACACCGGCGACACGGTCGCCTACTTGAAACCGAGTCACTCCTTCTCCGACCGCGATCACCTCGCCAGCTCCGTCCGATGCCGGCACGCGGGGAACCGCGGGACGCCAAGTCCGATGTCCCTCCACAACGAGGATGTCGCGGTAGTTAAGCGCGACAGCGCGCACGCGACGAGTACATCCCCCGGTGCCGGCACTGGTTCTGGGCGTTCGCTAGCAGTCAGTCGGTCGATTCCTGCTTCTGGGTGAGTGATCCAAGCTTTCATTTTGCATATTGGTTCAGCAGGGAATCAAGCGGGAGTCAAAGCTGGCATCCGCATACGTGCGAACTCGACGAACTTGCTGACGAAGACATCGAAGTCATCGCGCCGACTCCGGTGATTCGTAATAGCTACTCGGATGGTGTATTTGCCGTTCAAGACAGTACCCGAAGGGACTGCCACGCCGGCTTCTTGAACATCAGACAAAGCTTCCGCGTTGATCACATTGAGCTCGGCATCAGACAAAGATGGATGGACGAAACGCAAGCAGACGACGTTCAGTGCGGTAGGCACCATTAGCTCCAGCTCGTCCTGTGCTTTAACCAGTGACTCGAGGTATCGGGCCTGATTCACATTCTGCTGAATGATGCGGCCGTACTTATCCGCGCCGTGTTCTTTCAACGACATCCAAATCTTAATTCCCTTGGCATTGCGCGACAGGTCGAGGCCGTATTCGGAAAGCCATGGCTGGTCTCCCGTAACGCCGCGCGGCGAGCGGGCGAGGTAGGTACCGGATGTCGAAAAGGAACGATGATGGTTGTCCTTGTCGCGGATCAGGATGCATCCTGCGGCGTAATTCATGTACATCCATTTATGCAGGTCGAATGCTAAGGAATCCGCGCGTTCCATTCCTTTGAGCAAAGGACGAAGCTGAGGCGACAGCATCGCGAGCGCACCGAACGCGCCGTCAATGTGAAACCAGAGGTTCTCCTCTTCGCAAACGTCAGCGAGCCTATCGAGAGGATCGATCGCTCCTGTGTTGACGGTGCCGGCGTTGCCGATGATGCCGCACGGACGGAAGCCGTTGGCTTTGTCACTCGCGATAGCGGCGTCGAGAGCAAATAAGTCGATTTCGAATTTTGAGTCTACGGGAATCAAGCGCAGCGACTCACGACCGATTCCGATCGTCTCAATCGCTTTCTTGAGAGAACTATGCATTTCGACTGAGCCGTAGAACGTCGGCTTATGTGCCGCGCCGGCGAGGCCCTCCTGAGCCACGTCAAATCCAGCTTTAACATTCCGAGCTACAGTCAAACCAATCAGGTTCGCGATGGAGCAACCGGTGACCAAGAGGCCTGAGGCGCCCGACGGAAAGCCAACCATCTCTTTGCACCAATCCAGAACCTGTCGTTCCACGTAGACCGCAGAATGCTCGCCGCCGGGGACGTTCGAGTTCATGGTTCCGATAAGCATCTCGGATAGCGCGCCGAGCGGAGTGCCCGTCCCAATAACCCAGCCCCAGAAGCGCGGGTGAATATTACCGAGCGGATAGGGGAGTACCGTCTTTACGAAGTCGTTGTAAGCGGCCTCGGCTCCCTCTGCAGTCTTGGGCAGCGGGATACGGAGTCGGTCTTTGGCCTCTTCGGGCATCGGACGCCAACCTCCGCCACTGCGAGCGTTTTCGAGGTAGCTGAGCATATCGTCGACCATTCGATGGCCGAGGGCGCGCATTGCTTTCCAGTCTTGCGGGTCGAGGGATTCTTCTTGGTGCTTGTTGATCATATGTGTGAGCTGGCCTCTCCCACACACTGACAGGCTTCCAAGAGGCAATACAGACGCAGAACGACACCTTTGTGAGATGTACAGTCAGATCGGCAGATGCTAACTGAGCATCTGGTGCAATTGCACGGCGATCGCTGAGACGGCTGCGTTCGCTTCAATGCACACAGAGATGTGCCCGCCAGGAATCTGCATCACGAACTGGAAGAAATTGCCGTAGCGAATTAGCAAGTAACGCAAACCGCCACAGTCGATGTTGCCCCTCTGTGACGCGAGCGTAAGCAGGGTCGGATTGACGAGCAGTTCTTCGAAGCGATCACTGTCAGCGCTGCTCGCTCCGGCCGTGCCGACCTTCGAGCGACTTTGTAGGTCGCCATTGTTGTAAACGGCGACGTATCGAACGCTTTCAGAGATGGCAAAGACGAAATCGATCATCCGCAAACGTTAACGGCCGCCGTCTTGGGCAGCCAACAGGCGCCGAGTTCGCAGGCGATGAAACGACGACCATTCAGTTTCGACTGCCGCGATACACCGGTTCGACCGATTGAAACCGAACCATCTTCGGATTTGCACGTTCGGTACAGAGTTGGCTTGTCCGTATGCTGTACATGCCCACTTTATTGGGATCTGCGTCTGCCAACGCCGTGAAGGTTGTCAGACACTTGTCGTATGATGGTCACGAGATTAGGCCGAGCGAATCGCATTCCTCTTTACAGCGAGCTCGCCGCAAATCTCGGAGCACTGATTGAGAACGGCGCGCTGCGGCCTGGCGACCGGATGCCTTCCGTTCGGAGGTCCAGTTTTCAGAACAACGTCAGCGTGACCACCACAGTGCAGGCTTACCTCGCACTCGAGAACAACGGCCTGATCGAGGCTCGGCCCCGCTCCGGGTTCTTCGTTCGCTATCGACCGCGGCAGGTTCTCTCGGAGCCGCAGATTTCGCGGCCAGACGGACGCAGCCGCGGGAAGGAACCTTTGAGCCTGCTCACAGAAGTGTTGGACGCCGTCAATGCCGGCGGTGTTGTGCAACTCGGCGCAGGGAGCCCGAGCGTAGAGTTGTTTCCGGTGCAGAAGCTGAACCGGATGCTTGCCTCCGCGGCGCGACGATCCGGCGCAGCGGGACTTGAATACGCCATGCAGCAAGGTTGTCTCCCATTGCGACGAGCTCTTGCGCGACGAGCGATGGATTGGGGCGCAACGATTTCTCCCGAAGACATCATCGTCACGAACGGCGGAATGGAGGCGCTAGTTCTCGCATTGCGCGCAGTGACCAAACCCGGCGACGCCGTAGCCGTTGAATCACCGACTCATTTCGGGTTTATCGACGCGCTCGAGCAGCTTGGCTTAAAGGCCATCGAAATCGCGACGCACCCGAGGGAAGGGCTATGTCTCGACTCACTCGAGCGGGCCTTACGCAGCCGGCGAATCAGTGCTTGCCTCGCCATTCCGAACTTCAACAATCCTCTGGGCAGTCTCATGCCCGACAAAGCGAAGAGGCGTCTCGTCTCAATGCTCGCGGAACGCGACATCCCGTTGATTGAGGACGATCTAAACGGCGACCTTCACTTCGAAGGCACTCGACCGAGTGTCGCAAAACGCTTCGATAAAGAAGGCAACGTGCTACTGTGCGGTTCCTTTTCGAAAACGCTCGCGCCTGGTTATCGGATCGGGTGGCTTATACCGGGGCGGTTTTTTACCCGCGCGAAGAGCCTCAAGTCTGCGAGTAGCGGCGCGACGGCGACGTTACCTCAGCTCGCCCTAGCTGACTATCTCGCGAACGGAGGTTATGATCATCATCTGCGCGGCCTCCGCGCGGCGCTGAAGCGGCAGGTCGAGCAGGTGAGCCACGCGGTTGCAGAAAGCTTTCCCGCAGAAACGCGGATTACGCGTCCGACGGGAGGCTTTGTTCTCTGGGTTGAACTTCCGGCGCATATCGACGCAGTACCTCTGCACAAGAGGGCACTCGCGCAGAATATTAGCATCGCGCCAGGGCCAATGTTTTCGCCGGACCAGGGCTTCAGGAATTTCATTCGGTTAAGCTGCGGTCGTCCATGGTCGCGCGAGATCGAGCGGGCGATTGTCACGCTAAGCGTCTTAGTTCTTCGGCAGTAAACTGTAGCGGATGAAAACGTCGTGCGCCGGAGTGAAGAGTTGCGATGTTGTGGCCGTGGATCCGAAGGCACATCGCCGACCCGGAGGCCAGAGCGGTATCGGACGGAATGTGAGAACGCTTGGAATACTTGGTGGCCTCGCGCCCGATGTGACCGCGATGTACTACGACGGAGTTATTCGCAATTATCAAGCGAATATGACCGACGGTAGTTATCCTCGCATTCTCATCAACAGCCTAGACCTGCAGCTATACAATGAGTTATTCAGCGCGGATAGGATACCAGAGCTGACGGCCTTCCTTTCGGAAGGCTTGGAGAGTCTCGTCGACGCCGGCGCAGACATGGCATTGATCGCGGCGAATTCTCCGCATCTCGTGTTCGATGAGTTACGTCAACGCATTTCGATCCCTCTGATCAGTATCGTCGATTCGGTGGCCGACGCTGCGGAGCGTTTGAAGCTGCGCAAGCTTGGCCTTCTGGGCAACCGCTTCACGATGCAGTCGGATTTCTATCAACGTCGTTTCGCCGCGCGCGGTATCGCGATCGTCACTCCAGGTCCGCAGGAGCAAGAATACATCATCAAAAAATACACGTCCGTATCCGCGTCAGGAGTTGAACTCGAAGCGTCAAAGGGCCTACTCGCCAGGGTCGCTCAGGATTTAATCCGGCGATCGGAAATTGATGGTCTGATTGTCGGTGGATGCGAACGACCATCTCTGTTCACTGAGAAGTTGCCGGTTCCGATTTTGAACAGCGTCGATCTCCATATTCGCGCTGCCGTCAGCGCAATCCTGAACTTTGTTCCTAATGCGCCGTCTTTAAAATGAAGGCTCTCGGAATCATCGGAGGGATCGCACCGGCCTCAACCGTGATCTACTACCAGGCGATCATTCATCACTATCGCCGCGAGAACCCTGACGGAACGTATCCGTTGATTTTGATCAACAGTGTTGACCTCACTAGATTGCTAAGCTTCGTCGAGCAGAAAGACTTAGATGGTCTTACAGAGTTCCTTCTCGAAGAGATCGACAAGCTTATTCGAGCTGGAGCCGACCTAGCACTACTTGCATCGAATACGCCCCATATCGTTTTCGACGAATTGGAAAAGCGGAGCCCTATTCCGCTGATCAATATCACAAAGGCTGGAGCCGACGCTGCAAAGAAACTCGGCTTACGCCGCCTTGGGTTATTTGGAACCCGGTTCATCATGCAAGCGGATGTGTATCCGCGCGCGTTCAAGGCGCAGGGGATGGAGGTGGTCCCCCCGAATCGCTCCGAGCAGAATTACATTCACGATACCTATATGACGGAGCTGGTCCATGGCGTGGAGTGGTCCGCTACGCGCGGGCTGTTCACGAAAATCGCCGGGGACATGAAACGCAGAAGTGGTATCGACGGAATGATTCTGGGCGGGTGTGAAC
>JALYXP010000132.1 GCA_030947045.1 Verrucomicrobiota bacterium
CGCGTGGCGTTACCGTGATGTAACCAAGGTCAAGATGCAGATGATCATCCCTTTCGGAATACGGTCGGACAAACACATCCGGCCCTAACGCCCGCGCGATCTCCGCGTATTTCGCGATCGATCTCTCGTCGTTTAGGTAAGTGTCGCCGACGCGGTAGATATCGGCCGCCGTTGCCCACGCGTGCGGTGTTTTATGCCGGTTCCAGCGATGCGCGGGTGAGCGATATCCACCGTTTGCGCTGACGAAAACAACCGCATCGGCCTCGCGACGAAAGTTCTCGAGCCACCGCGCCAACAGCAGCACCGCGCAAGGCACATAATGCGGGAACTTATTCAGGAGTAAACCGGTCTCGCGACAGTCGACCATCATTAACTCGGATAGCTTGAAGTGTGCTGCTGGCCTTACGCGATGCGCATCCGACCAGCTCGCGATCGAATAAAAGAAGCGCGGCAAACGATGCGAGATTCCGTTCTCGTCCGCGACCGGCTCGCCGGGGCGGAAGAGCAAACGGTGCTCCTCACTGAGCTTCAGCCCGTCGACCACGGGGAGATTGAACTCGTTCATTTCTCGCTGGCGTTGGCCGTAACCACTTCAAAAACTGCGCGCGAGATCTTCGCGACGGTCTCGCGTCGGCCGTTTTTGTTTGGATCGACTTGTGTCAGGATCGCCAGGATGTACGGCTCGCGTTCCGGCAGGTAAACGATTCCTGCGTCATGGCAGGCGGTGGAAATTTCGCCAGTCTTGTGCGCCACACTGGCGTGCGGGGGAAGACCTGCTGGAATCATCGACGTAAATTTCTGCCCGAGCAGAATGAGAATGATTTCTCCGCGAACTGGCTTGCTGAGAAAGTTGCTCCGCAAAACGCCGAATAGCTGCACGAGTCCGTCAGCCGTCGTCTCATTATTCAGTCCCTCGTCATGGGCACGATTATCTTCGACCCCGCGACGCAGATAAACGCCCGTGACACCGGCTTCCTGCAGGTGACGAGTGGCGGTTTCGACGCCGACCAGGTCTAACAAGAGGTTAGTCGCGAGATTGCTGCTCCAGACGATCATGCTTTCCGCGAGCGCTCCGATGCGAGCCGTGCGTCCGATTAGCTTGTAGAGCTGGGGATAACCATCCGAGTCGGCACTCAACCGATACGGTGATCCGTCAATCGCGCTCGAGAAACGGTTCCGGACCAGCAGTGGATCGCGCAGGCGTAGTCGGCCTTCATCCACTTCCTTCATGAGGGCGAGCAGGATCGCGACCTTGATCGTGCTCGCCGCGTGGAAAACGCGCTCGCTGTGGGAGGCGAAGCGGAAGCCGGTCTCGCGATCGTGCACCGCCACCGCGCATGCGACGGTGCCGTTTTCGCGCGTGATCTGCTCGATGCGGGCGCGAAGCTGATCGTGTGTCGGAGTCGCGGTCATTCCTGCGGCTGCTATTTACAATGGCACGTGAGCGCCGCAAACTCGGCGATGCCAAAACTGGCCACGTGGATGCGCGCGAAAGACAAGCCGTGGTTCGCGCGCGCCTTCCATGCTCACCCGGCCGTCGAGATGTGGAACGGCGCGGAACGCGAGGTCCCGATCACGGAGATGGACGGTCTGTTGCTCACCGGTGGGCCAGACATCGCGCCGGAGTTTCTCCATCAGCCGGTGCCGGACTCTTCGATTCTCGATGTCGACGCCGATCCGGCGCGAGATCGGTGGGAATTCGAAGCAATCAAGCAAGCAGTGGCGCGTGAGTTGCCAATTCTCGCGATCTGCAAAGGCATGCAGATTTTGAACGTCGCGCTCGGCGGCACCCTGCGGCTCGACATTCCCGGCCACAACGCGCCTGAGATGAAAGATCACGACGTGCAGCCGTTACGCACGGATCGCGGCGCGTTGCACCGGTTCGAAAAAGTGAATAGCTCGCATCACCAGGCGGTCGATCGCGTGGCGGACGGCTGCGTTATCGAAGCATGGTGCGCGGATGACGATGTCATCGAGCAGATGCGCCTAACGACTTGTCGATACGGCCTCGCAGTGCAGTATCACCCCGAACGTGGCGGCGAACTTTACGCCCCGCTGTTTGCAGATTTCGTGTCGAAGCTCGGCGCGAAGGGCTAGTTACACCTCATGGCCACGCCGCAAAGCACGATCGCACTCGTCTACGACTACGACCAAACGCTCAGCCCGAGCTACATGCAGGACGAGGTGGTCTTTCCTGCGTTTGGCATCAATAAGGATGGCTTCTGGCGGCGCTGCAGCGAGCTCGTGCGCGATGGCGGTTACGATAGCGAGCTCGCTTACATGAAGGTGTTGCTCGACACCCTCGGGATGGATCGGCCGACGAACGCAGAGTTAAAAGCGCTCGGGAAAAATCTGAATTTCTACAAAGGCCTGCCGGAAATGTTTGATGAATTCGCGACGGGCCTGCTCACTGAGGAGCACCTTGCGCACGGGATCGCGTTCGAGCATTACATCATCTCGTCGGGGATGAAGATTTTGATCGAAGGGAGCCGGCTCGCGCCGTACGTGCGCGCGATTTTCGGCTGCGAATTCGCTGAAGACGCCGAGGGAAGAATTACGTTTCCGAAGCGCGTCATCAGTCACACGCAGAAGACGCAGTACCTCTTCCGCATCAACAAAGGCCTGCTCGATATGTCGGACGACGTGAACGACCACATGGACCCGGATATTCGGCCGATTCCGTTTTCGAACATGATTTACGTTGGCGATGGGCCGACCGATGTGCCGTGCTTTACGGTCATGAGGAAGAACGGCGGCGAAGCGATCGCGGTTTACAATCCCGACGATCCAGCGCGGTCGGGTTTCAAGAAATGTTTCCAGCTCTCCGCGCACGCCGATCGCGTGAAACATATTGCGCCGGCTGATTATCGGCAGGGAACGCACCTGCGAATGTTGCTCGAGCAGATGGTCGAGGAGACGGCGAACCGCATTGTCGCGGAGCGGCGGATTGCGATCGAGACGGGCA
>JALYXP010000450.1 GCA_030947045.1 Verrucomicrobiota bacterium
TTGGGGCAAAACCTCGCCGGCGGCACTCCGCCTGCCGACCGCAACGTGATTTCGGGCAATCAGAGCGATGGCCTTCTCCTCGGTTTCTTAGCCGGTAGCGGTGGTTTCCTCAATTATGTCACAGGCAATTACATCGGCACGAACGCGCAGGGCAGCGCCGCGTTACCCAACGGCGGTGTCGGCGTGGACGTGTTCTTTCAGGAGAGCAACATCACCAATAACGTCATTTCCGGCAACGCGGGCGCGGGCGTCCTCCTGGGGTCAGTCAGCGCACTCAGTCTCACGACCGACAATCTCATCGGCACGAACGCGCAGGGCAACGCCGCTGTGCCCAACCTCATCGGCGTGAGTTCGATGACGGGGTTAGGCTTCCGTGAAATCCTTAGCAACGTAATTTCCGGCAATACCGGCGTCGGCATCTCCTTCAACGGTGGCTCCGGTCTGCTGCTTGCCAACTTCATCGGCACGAACAAGGCCGGCACCGTCGCGTTGGGCAACGGCGGCGACGGCATCCACATCGTGGATGCGACGGTCAGCATTGGCACGGGAGGCGTAGGCAACACCATCGCGTTCAACGGCGGCAACGGCATCTCCATCAGTGGCAACGGCTCAACCGGCAACGCAATCTCGGCCAACTCGATTTTCAGCAACGGCAAGCTGGGCATCGATCTGGGCAACGACGGCGTCACGCCTAACGACTCCGGCGACGCAGACACCGGCCCGAATAACCTTCAGAATTATCCCGTCCTCACGGCCGCGAGTGTCGCGAGTGGCAACACGACGGTGCAGGGCAGCTTCAACAGCATGGCGAATACGAAGTACCGAGTGGAATTTTTCGCCAGCGCCTCTCCGGATCCTTCCGGTTTCGGCGAAGGACAGACTTTCCTCGGAGCGCAAGACGTCACGACCGGCAATGACGGCAATGCCACAATCAATGCCACGTTCTCGGCTACATCGCCCACGGGTCAAAATTCTATCACCGCGACCGCCACCGATCCGAGCAACAACACCTCGGAATTTTCGAATGCGGTGCAGATTCCTGGCGGGCCGTCTCAACTCTTGAACATTGCCACCCGCCTGAACGTGCTTGGTGGCGACAACGTGCTCATTGGCGGCTTCATCATCACCGGAAGCACGCTCAAGAAAGTCATGTTGCGGGCCATTGGACCCTCGCTCTCCAGCGTTGGCGTCATGGGAACCTTGGCTGATCCGACTCTGGAACTACACCAAGGGGCGACCACGCTAGCCGAGAACGACAACTGGAAGATCAATGACGCTAGCGGTCAGTCGCAGGAGGCCGCCATTCGTGCGACCACCATCCCGCCTTCCAACGATCTGGAGTCGGCGATTCTGACTACCCTGGCTCCGGGCGCTTACTCGGCCGTAGTCATCGGAAAAGGGGGCGGCACTGGAATAGGTGTAGTCGAAGCCTACGATCTGGATCAAACGGTTCCGTCTCAGCTCGCCAATATCGCCAGTCGCGGCTTTATCGAGGCAGGCAATAATGTGATGATCGGCGGATTTATCCTTGGGCCGAGCACCGCCGCCAATGCCAAGGTAGTGATTCGTGGGATTGGCCCGAGCCTAACCGCCGCCGGTGTGCCCGGGGCGCTGCAAGATCCCACTCTAGAATTACATGACGGCAACGGAGCCAAGATCGCCTTTAACGACAACTGGCAGGATGACGCCGGAGCCGCTGAAATCCGCGCAAACCAGCTCGATCCGAAAGACCCGAGAGAAAGCGCGCTCCTGCGGGTTCTCCCTCCAGGAGCTTACAGCGCGATTGTCGCGGGCAGCGGTAATACGACTGGGATCGGTTTGGTCGAAATTTACAACCTTCAATAGCCGATGCAATGACGGCAACGTCTCGTTGATTGCTTTCGGTGCTTTAGCGCGGCGATCTCGGTGCGGTAAGGACGCGACTACTTCGCTGCAAGCATGCGTCGCTAGCGTTAATTCAGGATCGTTAATTGCTCATATATATGCATGGCGTTGACGCACAACGGAATGGGGGTAAACGCTGCTCGACACAGCGATCCCACTTCCGCGTTGCACGAGCGGCACGTCTCTGTAGCAAAGAAGAGACGACGGCCTGATCGCGTAGTTGTTGACATAAGTCCTGACGATGAGCAGAAGCTTGGGGTAGATATATCTCAGTGGGCGTTGAAGTGGGAGACTACGGGCGGCGGCTACTGCTTCCTCGCTGACACTGTCGATTTCATTTCGACGAATGGGTGGCCGAACGTGGGCACCAGTCACTGTATGAAGAATCGAAGAAGGAATATCGGAATTGGGTCAACCGCACCGAGCCGTTCAAAGAAGAATGGGCTCAGCGAAGAGCTGCGGGGAAGACGACCACGCTATTAGCCGAACGAGCAGCAATGTATGCGTTGCGACTCGTTCTGCCGCCGACTGTTTACACTCTTCTTCGGAGCACGATGACGGCGGCTCAAGTCGTCCATGATTTACTCGAAGGGGACCGCAATCCGAACGCCACTGGACTTTTGCTTCAAGCCACAATCCGGAGCGGGCTCGCGCTATGAATTCGAAGAAGCCTAAAAGCAGGAGCCACGATTTCACACCAACAATGCCACGCCTTCGAGGGAGCGCCCAAATTCTCATAACCTGAAGGTCGTGGGTTCAAATCCCGCCCCCGCAACCACTTGATTTCTTCATGGCTGCGCGGTGAACGGCGGTTGCCTCAGATGTGCGTTTCGGTTCTTTTCTGATCGTGCCTGCGACCGCCGCGCGCGATCTTTCGACCAAAAGAATT
>JALYXP010000168.1 GCA_030947045.1 Verrucomicrobiota bacterium
GCCATTAAGTTCGCGATGCCTTCCGAAGACGGAATGATCGTGACCGATGCTCCCGCGGAGCCCGTCGAAGTCCTCGAGCCGGAGCCCGAAGACGTGCCGGAACGCCGAATTGGGAATTCGCTCGGTCTCAATCCACGCAACACTTTCGAGTCGTTTGTTGTCGGCCCGAACAATGAGATCGCCCACGCCGCGAGTCTCGCGGTCGCGCAATCACCTGCGCGTACTTACAACCCGCTTTTCATTTATGGCGGCGTCGGGTTGGGCAAGACGCACCTCATGCAAGCGATCGGCCAGTACGTCTGGTCGAAGAAGAAAAACGCGAAGGTGATGTATCTCTCGAGTGAGGTTTTCATCAACGATTTCATTGACGCGATTCAGCACAGCACGCTCGTTAAATTCCGGAAGCGTTATCGCCAGGCGGACCTGCTCCTGATCGATGACATCCAGTTCCTCGGCGGCAAGGAACGTTCGCAGGAAGAATTCTTCCACACGTTCAATACGCTCTTCGATGGACATAAACAAATCGTGCTCTCGAGCGATCGGCCGGCGTCGGAAATTGCGAACCTCGAGCATCGTCTTGTCTCGCGTTTCGAGTGGGGACTCACGGCCGAGCTGCAGCCGCCGGATGTCGAGACGCGCACTGCGATTCTACGCAAGAAGGCCCGCACGCTGCACATCAACCTGCGGGACGAAATCTTTGATTTCCTCGCGCTGCGCATTCGCACAAATGTGCGTCGGCTCGAAGGAGCGCTTATGCGCGTGGCGTCGTTCGCGTCGCTTAGCGGCAAGGAACTTACGAGTGAAGTGGTCGAGCATCTGCTCAAGGACATTCTCAACGAAGAAGCGCGGCACGCGGTCACGATCGATCAAATCCAGCGCCGCGTGGCTGAGCATTTCGACGTGCGTCTTGCTGACATGACGAGCAAGCGCCGGCCGGCGAACATCGCCTTCCCGCGGCAGATCGCGATGTATCTCGCGCGGGAATTAACGAAGGCGTCGCTAAATGAAATCGGCGAAGCATTCGGCGGCCGCGATCACGGCACCGTCCTGCATGCGTGTAAGCTGGTGAAGAAACGGATGGTGGAGCAGGACAAGATCCGACAGACGATTTCGTTTATCGACAGCTCGTTGCAGCGTTGATGATCCACACCATCTTGCGTTCGCCTCGTTAGGCGACGCAAGTTCTCGCGTGATGGCGAGTTTGCGGTTGCCGAAAAAAATCGTAAGCCTTACATCTTAGCTCGCCCGGCCCCCTCTATGAAATTTAGCGTCACAAAAGAGAAGTTGCTCGAAGGTTTGCAGCAGGTGCAGAACGTCGTCAGCACCCGCACGACGCTCCCGATTTTGTCGAACGTCTTGCTGCAAGCGAGCGGCAACGAAGTTCATCTGACGACGACCGATCTTGATGTCGGCGTTCGTGGAAGTTTCGAAGCGAAAGTGGAACGCGAGGGCGCGACGACGTTGCCGGCGCGTCGGCTTTTCACGATCATCCGGGAGCTGCCCTCGACGGAGATCCAGATTGAGGTGGATGGGAAAAACGCGGCGTCGATTCGTAGCGGCCAGAGCTTTTTCAAGATCCTCGGGCTGCCTGAAGAAGAGTTTCCGCCGCTGCCGAAATTTGAAGGCGCAAAGAACGTAACGATCCCGCAGAAGGCGTTGCGCGACGGTCTGCGCAAAACGTCTTACGCAATTTCGACCGATGAGACGCGCTACGTCCTGAACGGCGTTCTCTTTAGCCTGAAAGATAACAAGCTCACGCTCGTTGCGACTGACGGGCGGCGCCTCGCGATGGTTGATATCGAACTGGAATTTCCGCGCAGCCATGAAGCCGAGATCATCGTGCCGACGAAAGCTGTCACGGAATTGCAGCGACTGCTGACAGATGAAGGCGATGTGAAAGTGAGCTTCGGAAGTGGGCAGATTGCGTTTGATCTAAACAACACGCTGCTCGTTTCGAAACTAATCGAAGGAAATTACCCGAACTACAAACAGGTGATCCCGTCGGAGACAAAGGAGCGCGTCACCCTCGAACGTGAGACGTTCCTAAATTCTCTGCGTCGCGTTTCGTTGCTGGCGAGCGATAAGTCGAACTCGATTAAGTTGAACTTCACGAAGAACAACATCGATATCACCGCCAACACGCCGGAAGTCGGCGAGGCGAAAGAGTCGCTGCCGGTTTCATATAAGGGCCGCGATTTTTCGATCGCGTTTAATCCGGAGTTCTTCATGGCGCCGCTGCGGAATCTTACGGAAGACGAGGTCTTCCTCGACCTCATAGACGAGATGAGCCCTGGCGTGTTGAAGATCCAGACGCCATTCCTATACGTGCTGATGCCGATGCGCATCAGCTCGTAGTTGGTAGCGCAGCGATTGCTGCTTCCGCGACGACGTTCATCGGCAGCACGTCGAGAATCCCCTCGGGCGCTCGGAGCACGCG
>JALYXP010000178.1 GCA_030947045.1 Verrucomicrobiota bacterium
GTCCTGATGACCCTGTCCCTGGCGATGGGTGGTTACGCGCTGGCTAATTACCTCCACACCAGCGGACCGCTTGCGATCGTCACGGCCGGGCTGGTGGTCGGAAATCACGGGCGCGCCTTCGCCATGAGTGACGAGACACGTGAAAATGTGGACACGTTCTGGGAACTGATCGACGAGGTTTTGAACGCCATCCTGTTTGTTTTGATCGGCTTGGAAGTACTCACTCTGCCGTTTCCAATTGTCTATCTTCTCGCCGGCCTGGCCGCCATTCCGGTCGTCCTTTTGGCGCGGTTCATCAGCGTGGGCGCGACCGTGGGGGCGCTGCGGCTGGGGCGCATGCTCGGGCCGCAAAAGATCCTGATCCTCACCTGGGGCGGACTGCGCGGAGGCATCTCGGTCGCGCTGGCGCTTTCTGTGCCGGAGCAGGCGCACCGCGATTTATTTGTCACCATGACATACGCGGTCGTCGTCTTCTCCATCCTGGTGCAGGGGCTGACGATGCCGCGGCTGCTCGCGCGGGCCTTTGGTAGAGTGGAAGCGCGCGACAAACAGACCAATCAGAACGAAGGTGCAGCATGATCCCGGTAAGATTTGCTCGCGCTTCCTTTGGCATCCTCAGCGTCCTCGTCATATTTAGTATGACGGCGCACGCGCAACTCGATCCCGCCTTCGCCGCGCAGGGCGGCCTCGAGAAATGGAAAAGCTACGGCAGGGTCGAGTTCGACTTAAAGTGGTCGTCCGCCAAGGGGGTGAAACAGGACCATCAACTTTTCGATCTGCGCAGCCGCGACGGATTGATCACCTGCGCCAGCTACTCGTTAGGCGCGAACAAGGGTGAAGTCTGGATCAAACCCGACGCGAAGGCGCTCGGCGGCACGCCGCCGCGCTTCTACATGTGGACGCCGTTCTATTTCTTCGGCATGCCGTTCGTTTTCGCTGATCCTGGCGCAATGCAGGAGCCACTCGGGAAAAAGACTTTCCAAGGTCACGACTACGACGCGACGAAAGTCACTTTCAAGAAAGGGACCGGCGATAGCCCGGATGATTTCTACGTCGCGTATGTCGATCCCGCGTCCGGCCAGCTCAAGCTCGTCAGCTACGTCGTGACCTATCCGATGATGCGGAAGGGCAAGCCGATCGAAGAGCTGGAGCAGCACGCGATCGTCTTTCAGGAATGGCAAGACGCCGATGGGCTAAAGGTGCCGAAAACTGCCCCGTTTTATGTGTGGAAGAACGAGAACATCGAAGGAGAGCCGCTCGCGACTCTGGAGTTTTCCAACGTTCACTTCAGCGAGAAAGAACCTGAGCAATCGAAATTCGCGAAGCCTGATGACGCCGTGGTCGCGGCGATGGAGTAGCCGGCGACTCTCTATCGTTCGCTCGCACATTAGGATTGGTCTCGGAATTATATAACTTCTCCATCATGAAAACAGCCCGCATCGCGCAGCTCGTCGCCGTCATTTGTCTCAGCTTCAGCATGTCGGCGGAGGCGCGTTCGCGTTCGCGGTCCGTTTCAAGCGATCCCGGCGGACACACCTCCAAAGGCGTTGCGGCCGCGAAGAGCAAAAACTACGACACCGCGGTCGCCGAGTTCACGAAAGCGATCGAAGCCCAGCCGAAGGACGCGAAGAACTACAAGAACCGCGGCCTGGTCTACAAGCTCACCGGCAAGCTGAAAGAAGCCGAGACGGATTTCTCGAAAGCGATCGAACTGGAGCCGAAGGACGCGGATGCGCTCGCGGGCCGGGGGCAAATTTTCCTGCAGCAGAAACAGATGGACAAGGCGATCGCCGACTTCGATGCCGCGTTGAAACTCGAACCGAAAGACATCGCCGCGCGCCGTCTCCGCGCCTATGCGTTCATCGAAAAAAGCGATTGGGACAAAGCGATTGCCGATTACTCGGAAATCATCAAAAGCAAATCCGATGATGCGCAGGCGCTGGAGCGGCGCGGCTTCGCTTATCGCAACTTAAAGAAATACGACGAGGCGATCGCCGATTTCACCACCATCATCGAGAAAGCGCCGAAAGATCCCGAGGCCTATCGCCGCCGCTCGTATGTCTATGCGTTGACGAAGCAGAACGAGAAAGCGGCCAACGATTTGAAGACAATCCTGAAGCTACGTCCGGATGACGCCGACGCGCAGAAGCGCTTGAAAGCGTTGCCGGCCCAAACTCCGGCTTCACCGGCTCCGTCTGCAACCCCCAAAATGTCGCCCGCCTTAGCGAGACCGCCAGTCGCTCCCGCGAAAGCGACGCCCCCGGCGAGCCCCGCGCCTACTCGTTAGGCTCGGCGATTTTTATCGACGACCGCGCCGATAATTAGCGCGAAAGCGCAAAGCCGGACCGCGTAAACGTAGGGCGCAAATTCATCGGAGATGGTGATCGTGAGCAGGATCACGCGTTCCACCATCAGGAGCCAGAAAGCGGCCGCAAAGACGACGAAGAGCCGGTCGTGCGTGCGCCGCCAGAATTGAAAAAAGAAGAGCCCGATCGTGAGACACGCCATGCTGATCGCGCCGGAGAGAAATGGTTTCAGCATTGCGATCAGGTTTGGGCTTCGAAGATAAGGCCGTAAAGGAGGAGACCAAGCGCGGCAAGGGTGAAGCCGGAGCGCCAGAGCGAGAGGTCGATCTGTTCGAAGACGACCAGATCGGCGAAGAGGAGCGAGTTCGACAGCGCGAGGACGAAGAAGCAGAGCGCGCCCCAGAAGAGCAGGCGCGTGTGCGTGGCGCGGTAGCCCCGCCAGAGCAGGAGCGCGCACGCGAGGCTAGCGAGAGCGCAGAGGAGGTAAACAGTTAGAGCCATATCATTCTTTCCGGAGCTTGAAGGCATCGGCGAAGTTTTGCACTGGATCGGACTCGGGCGCGAAGATCGCTTCGATCACTCGAACGCGCCACGTCTGGTAAGCGGCCGCGGTTTCGTCCACGGCCGAGCGAACGTCGGCCGATGGGGCATAGCGATAGGTCTGGGGCGTTCCTTCTTCCTTCGCGAGGAAGCCGGCGGCGCTGAATGCATCGAGCCGCGCGCTGATCGATGGAGCGCTGCTCCGGATCACGTCATAAACCTCCGCCGATCTCCAGGCGCGCCCCGGCTGGCTGCGGAGCAGGAGCAGCACTTCGAGTTGCTCGACCGACCGGATATGCCGGGCGAGCAATTGTTTAACGGCGGATGGAAGAGATTCGCGTGACATCAATTTTGGTCCGCCAAGATAGCCGGCCTCTGCCTCACGCTGCCGTTCGATCCCGCGGCGCGACTGCGAGGTTTGCTTCGGGCGCCGAGTTCCCGCCGGTTGTTTTTAACGCTGTCGAGCTTTTGGCGTGGCTCTTCTGCGGGCTGGGTATCTTCCATCTGAGAGCAAACTCAACTGCTGGGCTGAAGAGCGGCTGCCGGCTCCACTCTCGGGCTCCGTGGCGGATCGGGATGCCAGCGCCAAACGCTCAGCATGACGAAGAAACCGACCACGTAGGCGATCGGGATCGCCCACCCGTGCCGCAGCCATTGCCCGAGGGAGCGGGCCTCAGGAAACATATTGCAGAGAGCGACCCCGGAGGAGGATCCGAACCAAACCATGGAGCCGCCAAATCCCACTGTGTAGGCGAGAAAACCCCAATCGTAACCACCTTGCTTCAAGGCCAGCGCGGTCAGCGGAATGTTATCGAAGACGGCGGAGAGGAACCCCAGCCCAAGCGTCGCCCCCCAGGAAGGGAGCGGCAGATTATGCACCGGCATCATCGAAGCTGCGAGGACGAGCGCGAGCAGGAAAATGGAGCCGCGGATGGCGCGCGGCAGAAGTTCCCAGTCCGGCCGCCGGAATGGAATCGAGGCCAGAATGGCGACCCACACGGCCACCCCGATGAAGGGGAAGTGATCGGCGGAGCTGGTGAACCAAAGATTTACGGTCACGTTCGTCGCGATCGCGAGCGCCAGAATGAAGGCGACGATGCCGATCCGAAGCCAATCGACGTTCGTGTGTTCGTGAGTGCGTCCGAGGATCGGCGAATATTTCTGTTGTTGCAGAGCTGCGGGGATGCCAAACACGAACAGCGCGACCGCCGCCGGCACGATCGCTTCGAAGACGCGCGCCGGCGAGATGCCAGCGATCCACATCATCGTCGTGGTCGTGTCGCCCACCACGCTCCAGGCGCCCCCCGCGTTGGACGCCGCGACGATTGCGGCGATGAAGCCGATATGCACTTTGCTCCGGAAAAGCTGATGAGCCATCGCGCCGCCGATCAGCGCCCCAGCAATGTTATCGAGAAAACTGGAGAGAACCCACACGATGACCAAAAGGACGAAGCCGCCCTTCCAATCGGCCGGCAAATATTTCGGCAGGAGAACGGGCACATGGCTCTTCTCGAAATGGCGCGACAAGAGCGCGAACCCAGTGAGCAGGCAAAGCAGGTTTGCGAGAATGACCCATTCATGCGCGAGGTGAGCTCCAAAGCCGCCCAGCCCTGGACCGGCCGTAAAGCCGGTGAACAGAATCTGGTATAACGCAATCGTCCCGGTGCCGATGAGTGCGACCCGCAGGGTGTGGTGATGAAACAAGGCCACGCCGAGCAGCGTCAGGCCGAAGAGAACGAAATCGATCGGGATCCCGAAAAGATTGGCCCCGAGCGGGATGGCCGGTGAAACAGAGAGACCGAGCTGGATATCGGGAGACATCGTCCAATTGGATGCGGGCGGGCACTTTATCGCAACCTCAAACGAAGACGTCCGACGGCCGGCGTCGGAGGGCCACTGCGGGCGGGAGGAAGCGAGCTCGGATGGGAGCGCTGCGCGACTGGTCGGCGACGAAAATTCGCTTCAGCAACGTGCGCAAGGCGAAGACGCAGGCGAACAGCCCGATCTGCGGCCATGCCGCCGACAACCCTTACCATCGCGGCGCACGCTACTTGCTGCCGATAATCGTGACCGGCGTGCCGCGGTCGATCAGGAGTTGCAGCTCCGCGAGGTCGTCCTTCATCAGCGCTATGCCGCGCGGCGGGACGTCCGGATCGCGCGCGACGCCATCTTTGTCGTCGGCGACTTCGACGGACGTTGGCGCCACGCCCTCTTCGTCGGAGACGCCGTAGAGAATGTAGCCGCCGCCGGCGAGGTAAAGCCAGGGCGTGCTCCCGACGAGTTCGGCCACGGATGGATTCTTCAGCTGCGTCCCATCTTTCCAGAATGTGCTGGCTCGGACATGAGTGGTGACCGGAGTGTGGATCGCATGCTTCAGATTGATCGTGACGATCGGGTACTGTTTAAAGAAACCATCGCCGTGATGCACCACCGCCCGCTCGTTAGGCAAGTCGAGCGTGAGTGTGAAGTCGCCGTCGGGCACGAGCAACCGGTCGCCCGGTTGAATGCGATCGGAAGCGAGGCTGTTCGTCCGCATGATATCCTTCGGCGTGGAGTCGAGCTTGTGCGCAATCTGCCAGAGTGAGTCGCCGCGTTTCACGACGTACTCTGTCTTCCCGAAGAGCACGTCGGTGGAAAAAAACATCTCGGTGTTGATCTCGCCGAGCAACTCGCGCGCGTCTTTGGCTTCGGGACGACGGCCGTAAAGACGAAGCTGTTGCTGAAGAAGCTTCTGCGCGTCGGCCAGCTTCCCCTCAGCGCGAAGTTTCCGTGCCTTTTCGATCTCCGCCACGATGGGGTGGACATAGACGGCGGGCGGCTGCGATCCGCTGCGAGCGAGGCTGCGATACGGATGACGCAAGTTGTAGAAAGCGTAACTCCCGCCGCCGATGACCGCCGCACCCAGCAGGACTACGATGAGAAGTTGGATTTTTTTCAT
>JALYXP010000223.1 GCA_030947045.1 Verrucomicrobiota bacterium
ATCCGTCTCCGTCGCCTTCGCCCGTTTCACCTGCAACGACCGCGACGTTCGGTGACGCCGTTAGGCCGGTCGTCTTGAACCGGCCATTCCGAAGTGTTGGTGAAATGGGCTATGCATTTCGCGATCAACCATTCAAGACCCTCGACTTTCTAACCGGCAATAGCGCTGACATCGGCTTGTTGGATTTGTTCACTGTCAACGATAACACGAACGTCTCGCGGTTGCGTGCGGGCGTGGTCAATCTCAACAGCAGGCAGATTCCCGCGCTTGCGGCTATGTTATCGCGCACCTTGCAAACCGATGACACCAGCCTCGCCGATGTGAGTCAGGCCACGGCGACGACGCTGGCTACAAATTTGATTACACGTGCGAGTCCACCAGCGTTTACAAACCGGGGAGAAATCATCAGCGCGCTTGCGAACGACACCACGATAACGCTGACAAAGACGCAGCATGAAGCCATCGTGCGGGCGTTAGTTGAAACTGGCCAGACTCGCACTTGGAACCTAATGATTGACGTTGTCGCGCAATCGGGCCGCTACCCATCGACGGCGACGGCACTGAAGGACTTCGTAGTCGAAGGCGAGAAGCGCTACTGGCTCCATGTCGCGATCGATCGTTTCACCGGTGAAGTGATCGATCAGCAGCTCGAAGCAGTTTACGAGTAGCGCTTACGGCGTCGGCTGCGGGGGGGCGTGGTCGTGCTTCGGAGGATCGAGAGTCGCCTTGCGGTTCTTGTCCCACATCCATGAGCCGTTTGAAATCGTGGCACTCGGCTGTACGGCGGCCGCGGAGGTCGCAGGCAAGGCGCGACGCGCATGCGCCGAGTTCGACGAAGCGCGATCCGCGCCAGCTGATTGCTTCGCGAGCATAGGAACTGCGTCGCCAACCCATTCGTGGAACGGCTTATCCCACGCGACTGCGATGATGGCGGCGATGAGGACGATTTCAGCTAACAAACGCATCAGGACCTCCGGGAAGCGCCGAGCTTCTCAGAGCAGCCGAGGCGGAGCAATCCCGTTTTTGCGCACAAAGTCAGACAGGATGCCGACACTCCTAGCTCACCGCACGTTGATTACCTTTAGCTTCCCACGCGATCTGAGCCGGCGCGCTACTCCGCACCAGTAGGTAAAGTAATAACCGAGCACACCTGCTCCCATCGCCAGTGATCCCGCAGCGCCGGCGTGCGCGAGCCATGATCCGCCAGCCCCCGCTATGTGCCAGGCATGCCATGCGCGCCAGAAGCCGTAGAACACGCGCACGGTTACAACAACGGTGATCAGGAGGACGAGAATCCGCGGAGGCGTGTAATGCAGGCCACCCGCCGTCGACTCCCAGCGGGTCAGCCTCAACCCGACGAAGCCAAGCGCGATTCCGCAAAGCAGTCCGGCAAAGGAATACGGGAGTGCATTGGGCGCCCAAAAGCTCGCAAAGGAGGCGGCGATGAGAAAGAGATATGCGGAGAGGCTGAGCATGAGGACGTTGAGTGAAGCAACCCACGGGCGTCCTATCCGACGCGCGGTGCCGGTGCGGTAACGCTGCACAATCGAGAACGGCAGCATCACTACGAATAGCACCGGCAAGAGCAGCACGAATGCGATGAGGATTAACGGCACAACGACTCTACCTTAAAGCACGCCATCTAAGGCTGCATCCCGGAGGCGTGCAGCGTTGCTTCGGCGGTGACACACCGCCGCTACAGAAGAATATATCGCGACGTTGATTCGATCGTTGCCAAGTGGCTCTTCTGTAGCGGCGCTTTGTAAGCGCCGAATCTTTACTATAAGCGGCGCGCAATCGGCGGTGACACACCGCCGCTACAGAAGAACAAACTGTCGCCGGCTATGGCGCGATTTCGGCGAGCAGGCGTTTCCCAATGGCAGGCAGCAAGGTCTTGTCGTCAGCCGCGCCTGAAGTGAGGACGACGATAATGAATTTCTTCCCGCTCGGCAGCTCCACGTAGGCGGCGTCGTGCCGCACTTCACTGGTGTCGCCGGCTTTCGACCAGAGCTTCGTGCCGACTGGCAACGATTCTCCGAGGAATTCGTTCACCTGGTTTTCATCGGGGCGGCGGTTTTCGAGCGGACGCTCGAGCAGCTCCAGCATTTGTCCGGATGCGACGGGCGAGACGGCGCGCTTCCGCACGATCCAGTAAAGCAGCGACGCGAAGGTGTTCGCGGTCGCGCGGTTGCGGTTGATTTTGTTCTCGCCGAGGAGCTGCATCTCGCGTCCATACGGGCCGAAGCTCCACGGCTTCATCATTGCGCTGATGTCGTAGCCTAACGAAGCGAAGTAGCGATTGGTGGTGCGACGACGGTCGATGAATTCCTCGAGCGCTTTGCCTTCCAGCTCCGGGCCACCCGTTGTCCCACTTAGGACATCCATCAGGTACGCGGTCGCGTCGTTATCCGAGACGTGGATCATCTCGCGTAATGCGCGGTCGATCTCGGGCGAGTGTCGGCTCTCCCGAAAGATCTGCGTCATGACGAAGAGTTTCATCACCGACGCAGGGTAGAAGGAGGCGTCACCGCGGTAGTCGGCACGCAACGGCGTTTCAGGACTCGTTAGGTCAATGACACTTAGAGCCAGGCCCTCTGTAGTTAATCTCGGAAATTCTTGTAGCGTCGCTTCCGCCACTTTGCCGACCGCCGCCTGTAGCTCAGGATTGACTGGGACTGACTGGAACTCGCGAAAATCGGCGCGCGAGCTTATGGCGACGCACAGGAGCAGGAACACGACCCGTCCACAAACTACGAAGATTTTCACAGGAGGTTTTGAGCTATCGGAGAACGGAATTGCCCCCAGATGAGCTGCCGTCGAGTTGGGGGTCCACTATGCCGTTTACCCTTTACGAGAAGCGGTCTTCCGTCCACGGATCGGCGGTATTGCTGTAGCCGCGCAATTCCCAGAAGCCGAGCTGATCTTCGGCGGCGAATTCGATCGAGCGGATAAACTTCGCCCCTTTCCAGGCGTAGAGCTTTGGGATGATGACGCGCGCCGGCCCACCGTGGTCGCGCGGCAGTGGTTTTCCATCGTACGCGGTCGCGATGAGCACGTCGTCGTCCATCACGTCGTCGAGGGCGACGTT
>JALYXP010000265.1 GCA_030947045.1 Verrucomicrobiota bacterium
GGCGTCTCCTGGGCGATGCGCAACGCTTCTTTGCCATCCGCCGCTAACAGAGGGGTGTAGCCGAACGCAGTAAGGTAGCGCTCGAATAGCATCCGGAGCGTCGCGTCGTCATCCACCATCAAAATAAGCGGTGCCTCCGAATCGGCTGCATTAGGAAATGCCGTGCTTTCCTCCCCTGCGTCGGTCGCGGAAGGTAAGTGTTCGGTTGACTCCATATTTAAAGTGGTAACTGCATCACATGTGCCGGCGCCGCGGTTCTTGCAACCGCCTGCTGGCTAAGGAAAGCTAGCACCTCCAGCGTCCGCATTCCCGCTCGCACGCGAGCCAGGAGTTCGCCGCGGTCAAATGGCTTTACCAGATAGTCATCGGCCCCGGCATCGAGAGCCTCCACCGCGTCGTCCTTCCGATCCCGCGCCGTCAGCATAATGATGTGGACCAGGTTGCCGCTCGCACGCACGCGACGGCAGACTTCGGCACCGTCCATCTCCGGCATCATCCAGTCGACGATCGCGACGCAGGCCTTTTGTTGAAGTCGCAGGGCGGTCATCGCATCTCCGCCATTACTCGTCACAATCGGATCGTAGCCGGCGTTGCGCAGCAGTCCCGCAAGCAGGGTTTGCGACACGAGGTCATCCTCGGCGATGACGATCGGCACACGTGAACTCAACCTCGAACCGCAAGGCGCGCTGAAACTTACTTCGGGATTGAATTCGATGAGCTTCATTCTCGTTTAGTCAGCGACGGTTTGCATCTCGATTCTAAGCGGCTTTGTCGCGGTCGAGGCACTCGTGAACCATTTCCAATAGGTTCTTCAAGCGATAAGGCTTTTGCAGGAAGTTAGTCGACTCGTGGAGGAAAGTCTCTTCACCGAACAGATCAGAGCTATACCCGCTGACGAAGATTGCCTTCAGTTCCGGACGATCAAGTTGCAGGCGCTCGACAAGCTCGTGCCCGTTCACGCCCCCAGGCATCATCAAGTCGGTCAAGACCAGGTCGATCTCACTTCCGTGTTTCTGCCAGAGTGTCACCGCCTCAGCGCCGTCTGCCGCTGCCAGCACGCGAAAGCCGCTTCCTTCAAGATAGGTCTTTGCCAACAACCGGATGGCCGACTCGTCTTCGACAAAGAGAATCGTAACGCCGGCGCGGACCTTCTCGAGCAGTTCAGCCTCAGGCGATTCCACCACCGTTGGTGATTGCATCACGTAGGGCAAAAACACTTCGAAAGTGGACCCGCCTCCCACCTGACTCTTCACATTGATGAAGCCCTGATGCTGTTTCACGATCCCATAGACGGTAGCTAGCCCAAGCCCGGTGCCTTTGCCTACCTCCTTGGTGGTAAAGAACGGCTCGAAAATCTTACTGATTTGGTCCCTGGCCATTCCGCAGCCGTCGTCCTTCACGCTGAGGCAGACGAACCGACCCGCCGCAAGGTCTGGCTCTGACTCCAAGTCGGCGGGGTCGAGGACAACAACGCTGGTGGTCACAACCAGCTTCCCACCCCCTGCCATGGCGTCGCGAGCGTTGACCGCGAGGTTAAGCAGAATCTGCTCGATCATGCTTCTGTCGCCGTGCACGAACGGCGGCGGTTGCTGAAAGTTAAGCTCGAGCTTGATGTCCTCGCCGAGGATCCTGCTCAACATGTTTGTCATCTGCGAGACCGTGTCATTCATGTCGATGCCGACCGCGATCATCGGATGCTGTCGGCTAAACGTGAGGAGCTGATGGGTCAGGTTCGTCGCGCGTCCCGCGGCTTCGGAGATTTCGCGGACTGAGCTAGCCAGGGCAGCCGGTAGTGCCGCTGCGGTGGTCAACAGATCGGCGTGACCGTGGACCACGGTCAGGAGGTTGTTGAAATCGTGCGCAATGCCGCCGGCGAGCTGCCCGATCGAAGTCATCTTCTGCGACTGCAACACCTGAGCCTCCAGCTTCAAACGCTCGGTCGCATCTCTCCAGCTCAACGCGATTCCATCGCCGAACTTAACCGCACGGAAGTCGAATGACGGGCGGCCGATGCGAGCTTGCTCTTCCGACAAGAGAATAGACTCGCGCGTAAAGGACTTGCCCGTCTGCGCCACACGCACGAGTTCATCGAATAGCCCGGTCGCGCGAGCCTCGGGGAAGAGGCTTGTGAGCGATGCTTCGGAAGCGTTGGTGAGTTGCTGGCGGCGGCCACATTCATTAATGTAATCGACGCGGAAATCGATCACGCTTCCGTCCATCGCCGGCACGACGGAGAGCAGCGCGAAGCCATCCAGGAGAGATTCAAGCGAAGCACGAAACCGCTCTTCACTGCGGCGCAGAGCCTCACTCGTCCGGCGGCGTTCGATTGCGTAGCGAATCGCCCGCAGGAGTCCGTGCTGAAGATGGCCTTTGACGAAGTAGTCCTGGGCGCCCGCCCGCATGGCGCTAATCCCCATTTGTTCATCATTGAGGCCGGTCATCACGATCACTGGAAGGCCGTCGGCTGCCTTGTTAATTGCCACAAAGCTATCC
>JALYXP010000316.1 GCA_030947045.1 Verrucomicrobiota bacterium
GCGATTGGCCCAGCGGTGTTGGTCTAGTCCTGGGTCTTTCTTTCATGGGATTGATTGCGATCGTAGCCGCGGTTTGGCTTCATCTCGTTAGCCGTTTCATGATTCCGATCATGTATCGACAGCGGTGTGATGCGACCAGGGCGTTCCGCGAAGGCACGTCGCTAGTTGGTCGTTACCTTGGCCCGGTGTTCCTCTATCTGCTGTTTTCTATTGTGCTCGGCGCAGCCTTTGTTGCCATCGCCTGTGTGCTTACCTGCGTCACATGCTGCATTACGGCGATCCCGTATGTCGGAACGGTGATTCTCCTACCAGTCTACGTCTTCTTTATGGCCTATCTGTTGCTGTTCGTGCGGCAGTTTGGTCCGGAATACGATGTCTGGGCGAATGTCGCTCCACTGGAGGCCGCTACGGAACTGCTAGATCCCCCGACCGCCGAGCCACCACCAACACAGCTGTGATGGATGACGTTATGGGAAAAAGAGCGCTCAGCCGCGGCGGTGCGCTCGCGCGGATTGCGTTCGTCGGAGGCATGGGAGCGGTCCTCGTAGCCCTCCGCCTGATTGATCCCGAAAGCAGTTCCTGGTTCCCGCTCGGCGCGTCGTGCGGCGCGATCACGGGCTTGCCGTGCCTGTTCTGTGGCACCACGCGAGCGATGCACCACCTTTTAAACGGGGAGCTTGCGCGCGCCATTTATTTCAACTGGCTCGCGCTCCCGATCTTGGCCGTCGCCGTGACGATGATGCTGGCGTTCACAATCGAAACAGGGC
Organism: Verrucomicrobiota bacterium; assembly: GCA_030947045.1. GTDB lineage: Bacteria > Verrucomicrobiota > Verrucomicrobiia > Chthoniobacterales > UBA10450 > JACCTI01. Next base: position 768 of record JALYXP010000316.1, read on the forward strand.
TTGGTCGGCACCTGCGGCAAGGGCAGATAACATTCCGGCCCACCCCGCGACGGCTTGTTGCGATTGCTGGCGGGATCGTCGCGCTTTGGTTTCTACAGGTTACACTTGCGGTCAGCCTTCATAAGCACGAACTGCTCAATCCAGCTGGACCGCTCTACTCACTATTCGTTAGGTAGTCGGTCACGGCGAGGAAGCTGCCGGGCTGGCGCTGCCACTCGTACCCGTAGGTTCAGAGACAACCTGCATGCGCACGCGTGCGAGACCTTTGCTGAGCATCCCGAGCTGCTCCGCCGCTTGTTTGCTCAGATCCAGTTTAACTCTCCGATCGTGAATGCCACGATCGGAGATGCGGACGCGGACCGACTTCCCGTTTGCCGGATTAGTCACATCGACGAGCGTCCCTATCGGAAGGTGGTTGTGCGCTGCGGTGAACGCCTCGCCGTCGGCCCGGCTCTCCGCCAGCGACTCCTCAGGCACATCATACCACGCCGCGAGGACCTCGGCGGGCCGCTCATTCTTCCACTGCCCGCCCCGCTGGAGGTGAGAGCCGGCATCTTGTTCGCCGGCAGCGGAGTCTTCTTGCTCTGGTGGATCGCCTGCTGACTTGCCCGGCTTGTCGCTGCGCCGGCAGCTGCCACAGGAAAACGCAGCGACAGCTACTGCTGCGAACAGGCTATGACAGCGAACGCGCCTAAGGCTGATCCACTGTCGCATAGCTATTCTCCTGGATGACATCGCGGATTTTCCGAGCCAGCGTCTGCGGAGTAAACGGCTTCTGCAACAAGTCGATTGTCGGATCAAGAACGCCATGCTCGCCGATGTCGTTGTCGGAGTAACCGGAGACATAAAGCACCTTCATCTCGGGTCGAAGAGCCAACAGGTGCAGAGCGAGTTCCTGGCCGTTCATGTTTGGCATGATCACGTCCGTGACAAGTAGATGGATCTTGCCGTTATATTTATTAGCCTTGGCGATGGCATCACTGCCATCGCACGCGCACATCACATTGTAGCCCTGCTCCGCGAGGACGTCGCAAACCAACTCGCGCACAATCTCCTCGTCTTCGGCGACAAGCACTGTCTCGAAGTTCTGCGACTTTAACATCGGTTCGGGCGGTTGCTTGATTAAATCCGCAGGCGAGGTCTCCTGAGGCAGATAAATTCGGAAGGTCGTGCCCTTTCCGGGATGTGTCTCGACAGTGATACCGCCGCCGCTTTGGCGCACGACGCCGTAGACGGTAGCTAAGCCCAGTCCTGTGCCTTTCCCGGGTCCTTTCGTCGTGAAGAACGGTTCGAAGATGTGAGCCTTAGTCTCCTCGTCCATCCCGTAGCCGCTATCTGTAACGGAAAGTTCCACGTAGTCTCCCGGCTTCAGAGAGTTAGAGATTTGCGGCGCCTGCCATTTATCCAGCTGCACGTTCGCCGTGCGGATAACAAGTTTGCCCCCTGTAGGCATCGCGTCGCGGGCGTTTACTCCGAGATTTAGGATCACCTGCTCGATCTGCGTGGGGTCGGCCATGACCCGGCCGATCGACGCCTCCGGTAACGTCCTTAGGTCGAATCGTTCGCCAATCACGCGCCGGAGCAGTTTCTCCATGTCGACGACGAGCTCGTTTAGATCAATCACGCGAGGCTGGAGGAGCTGCTTGCGGCTGAAGGCGAGTAACTGTCGTGTAAGCGTGGCAGCTTGTTCGCCTGCCTTCCTAATCAGGTCCGCCTGCTGGCTGACCTGCGGGTCACCTCCGCGACGGCTGCTGATCAATTCCGCGTAGCCGATGATGGCGGTAAGTAAGTTGTTAAAATCATGGGCGACGCCTCCGGCGAGCCTTCCGACGGCTTCCATTTTCTGTGAATGACGCAGTTCTTCTTCGCTGTTTCGCAAAGCTTCTTGTGTCATGCGTCGCTCCTCGATTTCGCGGAAGAGGTTATCGCGTTGTTCGAAGAACTTTTTCGTTGTCCGCGCCAGCTCGCCAAACTCCGAAGTGTCCTGACACATGGGCTCGATCGGCGCGGCGTCATTGCGCCGCAGGCTGTCCATGATACGACGCAGCGGGCGGGTCACCCAAAGAAGCAGCGACGTTGTAAGAAGAAGTAGCAAGACGAGCGAGAACAGGATCAGCGAAACAAGTTGACGCTGGCTCGCGCGATTAAGCTCTCGCACGATTGGCGATTCGTTCCGGACCACCAGTTGTGCGACTGGCCGGCCGTCCCAGCTGCTGAGCGTGCGGGAAAACGCGATGAGTCCATTCTGTTCGTCGTTATAATTTTCGCCGGCGTGAGAAGTGTCGGGGCGGACCGCAATTTCGTTGCCGGTATACATCGCCATTTCTTTAAGATTCGGCTCGTTCCAGAGCGTTCCCGCGAAGAAGTATCCACGTGCTGGCGTTTGCCGGCTGAAATCGGCCGACGGATGGACGGTGCCGCCGCGGATCTCCATGATGCCTTTCGGGACCTTTGCGAAGAAGTGGACGAGCGGCTGTTTCCCGAACAACGTGGCGAACTCCTCGCGCGGAACGGGGACATCGGAAAGCCCGTTGTTGTCGATGTTATTCAGCTCGTAAACGCGGGTGCCGTCCGCTCGATACACCCAGACGGCATTTGCGCGGAAGCTTTCTAGTTTTTCCGTGCTGATGTCCTCGGATAGCCACTGACGGTCTCCTGCAGCGATCGCCTGGACGAGCTGATCGAAACACGTGTAATCCTCGACCATCGTCTGAAGCGGCAGCCCATGATGGTCGAGAAAGTCGCTAAACGACTGGCTGAGCTCGCTGTAACGCTTCTCCGCGATGTTCCGAAACCTTCTCCGGTCGTACGAGCGAAACGCCCACAGGCCTGCCAGGAATGTCGCGATGACGACGATAAGCAGGATCGTGATCTTCGTCTGGACTTTCATTTAAACAGAAGGTGACGGAGCGCTCCTGACAGCAAAGTCATCGCCGGCTACCGACGCAACTCCTTTCCTACTCGGCGCGTAGCCGCTTCTCCCGAATGCTGACGATCTTGAGTTCGTCACCCTCCGGCCGAATCGTCCAGAAATTGCGTGTCCGTCCTGTCCCGGCGTGCTTCTTGTTCGCGACGCTGAAAGCGATGTCGAACTCCACCAGTGTATCGCCTTCGTTCGTCGGCGCGGCGAAGAAAGTGACCGGACCGGTGAGCGTGTACTTCCGCTCGGTCCAACGTTTCACATAGTTTGTCACATCCTTCCGCACGAAGTCGGCCCCAACGAGGCCATGGTCGAAATACTCGAGCGGATAAACAAAGTAGTTCGTTTGCGCGGCGATATCATTTCCTTCGCCGTCGCGCAGATACTGCTCCACGAACCGCGTGACCCGGTCCGGCGTGAGATTCTGCGCGGCGGGCGGTTCCTCGGCCGGTGGCGCCGGCGTCGGTGACGGGTCGACGTTCAGCTCGGCTTCGCGTGACAGAGCGATCCTCTGCTGTTCTGAGATCTCGCGTGCGGTATCGCTCTTCAAGACAGGCACATCAGGTAAACGGGGGCGGTCTGGCGCGGCCACATTTGCGACCTGGATGTTCAACGAGCTCGCCGTCACCGCATCAAGCTGGCCCGTCGGCGGGAACCCCTTGCGCGTCTGATAACGCTTCAGCGCGGCGGCGATATCTTCCGTCGCGCAACCATCGATGTCCCCGAAATAGAGGTTTCGCCGGCGCAGTTCTTCCTGCACCTGCCGGATCTGCTCGTCAGCAAAGAGTGTCGTGGCCGTGAGGAGGAACAGGATCCAGCAGCATAAGATTCGCATGTTTAATCGCCGCATCGTGGTTCTCTCGGCAGCTTCAATTCGTGTGTGCGTCAAACCGCGGTTGCCGCCCAGAAACGCTGGAACGCGGTTGGCCAGCTGCGGTCGAGCACGCTTTCGCGGGCGGCGGCGCTCATTTTGCTGCGGAGCGAAGCATCTTCGACCAGCACGCGGATCGCTTC
>JALYXP010000318.1 GCA_030947045.1 Verrucomicrobiota bacterium
CAGCACCGCCCACGACATAATCAGCGAGTAGGCGACGAACAAAATCAGCGCGGCATACGGCGGAAATTCCAGCCACTGATACCCGGTGCTGTCGCCGCCCAGAATCGCGCAAACGCCCACGAGCACACCGAGGTTCCAAAAAGCCGCGCCGGCAACGAGCAGGAGTGGGTGGCGCAACGTCGTCCGGCAAAGACGCGCCATGAGCCAGATCGAGGTACCAATTCCGGCCATCGACGCCCAGCCGAAGACCATCACGTTCATGTGCGCAGGACGAACGCGCCCCCAGGTGAGGTAGCTCACGCCGCTGAGCAGATCGGGCATGTGCAGCTTGAACGAGGTGAACATCGCCAGGACCGTCCCGAGCAGGAGCCAGACGATCGCGGAGGTGTAGAACATCAGCACCGGCACGCGCGTCGAGGCGTCGATCAGAGCGCGCTCAACTTGCTCGACGTCACCACGCGTGACTTCGCTCTCCATCGTCGGGACGGATGAGCCTGGTGCTTTCAGAGGTATTTCGGCGGGTGTCATCAAAAAAATCACTCGTTAGGCATTCGCCTTGGCAGCGACGCGCGGAGCTGGTGTTGCCTTTCTGCGGCCAAACCAGCGCCGGTCTGGCAACACGAGGTCGGTGGGCTGACCAACGGGCTCTTCGCGGTCAAAGATCACGTCGGCGTTCTTGTCGAACCGCTTCAACTTATCGCGCCAGTTCATCGTGGCGTTGGTGTGGGCGAGGCACTCGGCACAGCGCCAGGTGTTGCTCCCTGGACCGGTAGCGGCGTTCCGGCTGACGATTGGACCGGCGTTGCCGTCGGTTTACCGGGGCCGACGTTCGGTTGGTTCGATGTCGAAACTGGTGCGGCTGCGGGAGTGGCGTTTGCGCCGGGTTGTGTGCCCGGCGCGGCGTTCGGCGGATTCGCCGAGGCAGCGGCCTGACCTGCGTTTTCAGAATCTTTACCTTCGGTCGCGGTCGCTGGTGTCGGCCGTGCGGATCCTTGCGACGAGGCACCGGGCATCGGCGTCGGCGCAACGGGCGCCGTCACCTGCAAGCCAGCTTTGTCGCCTTCCGGCGGCAGCGGATTAGCGGCGGTGGGTTTCTTCTGCGCGAGGTCAGCAATCGCCAGTTCCATTGCGCGATGAACAGGCACCCGCACCGTGCCTTTCGCTTTGTCGACCCAGGCGTAGCCATTGAGCTGCGGGTCTACTTCTTCGTGATACTTCTTCAGATTCTCGATGCGCTTTTCGCCGCGCTTCTCTTCGTAGTTGTCGCGCCGCGGCATCACGCCCATCACGGTCCAAACGAAAAGCCCGAAGACGGCGAAGAGCAGCATGACGCCCACCCATGTTCCAAAGTGGGAACGCGGTTGGCTGAAGCGAAGCTCTGTCTCGGTCTCGGCCACGGTTAGTTAAGAATACGAAGCGACTCGATAACGCGCGGGTCACGCACGGGGAAGAGCGAGCTCTTCGCCACGATGCGCAGGTAGAGAAAAGCGAGTGTTCCGCCCATCGCGAGGAGCGGCACCACGTCGAGGAAATGGAAGCGGACGCCGGTCCGATGCAGCTCCGGCAGAATGACGACATACATATCGATCAGCTGCATGAAGATGATCCAGCTCGCGATCTTCACGAGTTGATGGGGGTGCCGCTTCGGCGATCGCACGAGCAGGATGGCCAAAGGAACAAAGAAGCGGCCAACGACGAGAAGAAGACTCAGCAGGTTCCACGATTCCGTGTTCCGAAGGATGAAATATTCGGTCTCTTCCGGGATGTTCGCGTACCAGATCAGCATGTACTGGCTGAAGCCGATGTAGGCCCAGAAAACAGTGAAGGCCAACATCCACTTACCCATGATGTGGTAATGCTCTACCGTGACCGTCTCACGCAGGTAGCCAGCCTTCCGCAGGAGCGTGATCACGATGACGGTGAGCGACATTGAGCTGCCGCAGGCGCCAGCAAAAATGTAGACGCCCCACATGGTGGAGAACCACTTGTAGTTCAGTCCGGCAAGCCAGTCGTAAGCACCGAAGGTCAAGGCGAGCGCGAAGAGCGGTAGAAAAACGAAGGTGAGCTTCCGCATCCTAAGCGTTTTGCCCGGATCGCCGTCTTTGTCCTGAGCAATCGAAATGCTGCGGTAGAGGAAGGCTGCGATGGAGAAGTAGCTAAAAAAGACGACTGCGCGGATCAACCAGAACGGCAGATTCAGGTAAGCGCGCTTCGCATCGAGGAGGTGATCTTCCCCCTTCGGGATCAGCATCCATTCGTAGAGATGATGGCGGAGGAGAATGACCGGGATGAAAAAGAGCGCCATCACCGGAAGCAGGATGGCGATATTCTCCAATTGCCGCCTAACGACTACCGACCACTCGGCGTCGACAGCGTGATGAACGATGATCCAGAAGAAACACCCGGCGCAGAGCGTGAAGAAGAACGCGAAGCCGAAGAGCCACGAATAAGCGAACTGCTTCGGCCACATGATCGCGCCGACGCCGCTGAGCACGAGCCCGACCACCGCGATCAGCGCCGCGATCATGGAAGCGCCGCCAAAGCGGTTCGCCTCAAAGTATTCGCCTTCCGGCGTCGGGATGGCGTGAGAGCGCTCGCTCATTGCTTTTGCAGCTCCGCTTGTGCTTCCGGCGGGACATCCGCGGCGGTTGCGTTCTGGCTCCGTTGCAAGGCGCGGAGGTACGCGATGATCGCCCAGCGATCGGCCACCGTGACGTTCGGGCCGTAGCTCATCATCGTGTTCTTCCCGTTGGTGATCGTGTTGAAAATCTCGCCGTCCGCCATGTTCCGGATGCGCTCGTCCTGCAGGCTAACCACAGTGGCGAGTCCGTACTGCTTCACGATGCCATTACCCGCCGCGGTCAGGCCGTGACAAGGCGAGCAGTTGATCGTGAAACGCTGTTCGCCGCGGCGCATCAGATCGGGCGTGACCTGCATCGGAATCCCGGTGCCCCAGTGCGTGCCCATCTTCCCAGTCATTTGGTAATCGGTGCCTTCGCTGAACGCGACCTGCGCCAGATCGTGCGAGCCGCCAGGTGCCGGTGATGTTCCAGGACTTGGAGCAACGCCCGGCTTCGGCATATCGTAACCGATCGGGACGGTGCCGCCGACGGGCACGCGCATGCCGCGATGATCGGCGAAAAAACCTGAGGCCGCCTGGGCACGGATCTTTGGTTGGCGCACCATGTCAGGAAACACCTCGATCGGCGGTGCGCTGCTGATTCTGCCGCGAAAGCCGAGGAAGCCAATCAGCGCAATCCCGGTGAGCAGGAAAATAAGGAAGAAGCCGCGCAGCATTCGTTAGTCCTCGTGCACCACAGTTAAATGCTGGCCGCCACTTTCTTCGAGCAGTTGCACGACTTCGGCTTCGGTAAACCGTGGATCGCGCGCTTCTATGGCGAGGAAGAATCCGTCATCGGTCACACGACTGAAGCGGTCCCAGTTAAAGATGGGGTGATACCAGCGCGGCAGCCCGTTCATGATCAGAACCAGGAAGAACGCGGTGAAGGCGGAGAAGAGAACCGTCAGCTCAAACATGATCGGGAAAAAGGCCGGAACGGTTTTCCAGTTCACCGGCTTCCCATGAACAACCAACGGGTAGATAAACGATGAAGGACCGAAGGTGAGGATGGCCGCGGTGAGCAAACCGGTGCACCCGCCAATCAAGACTCCTGTGCTGAGCCAGGACTTTCCGATGCCCATCGCATCGTCCATTCCGTGAATTGGGAAAGGCGAGTAGACATCCCAGCGCTTGAAGCCGGCATCGCGCACCCGCTCGGCCGCATGATACAAGGCTGCGGCGGACGGATATTCCGCCGCAATCCCGTAGACCTTATGTCCGTAGGGCGTCCTCATCAGGTGCGCTCCATTCCGCCGGCTTGCACCGGATGATGCCCAGTCGGCGATGGGTGATGCGGGTCAGCTTCCGGCAGGACGATTTTCACTTCCGACATCGCGATCATGGGCAGGAAGCGAATGAACAAAAGGAAGAGCGACATGAAGATTCCGAAGGTGCCGACGAACGTCCAGATATCCACCCAGGTCGGGTAAAACATACCCCACGAGCTCGGCAGGAAATCGCGGTGCAGACCGCCGACGATGATGATGAAACGCTCGAACCACATGCCGGCGTTGACGCACATGCAGACGAAGTAAACGACGTAGATGTTGAAGCGGAAGCGCTTGAACCAAAAGAGCTGCGGCGAAACGAAATTGCAGAAGAGCATTCCGACCCACCAGTACCACCA
>JALYXP010000338.1 GCA_030947045.1 Verrucomicrobiota bacterium
ATCCCAAGGAGCGCGAGCGGCTGGAGATGTCCGGCCTTCGCACCTGGTGGTCGTGGGGCGAAGTGCTCAAGCCGGAGACGATCAACTACCGGTCGTTCAAGCCGGAAAAGGACGGCCTCTTCTGCGAGCGCATCTTCGGTCCGGTTAAGGATTGGGAGTGCCATTGCGGGAAGTACAAGCGCATCAGATATCGCGGCGTCATCTGCGACCGCTGCGGCGTCGAAGTAACCCTCAGCCGCGTTCGCCGCGAGCGGATGGGTCACATCGAACTTGCTGTGCCCGTGTCGCACATTTGGTTCTACAAGTGCATGCCTTCACGACTTGGTTTGATGCTCGATATGAGCGCACGCCAGCTCGAGCGCGTCATTTATTACGAAGACTACATCGTCATTGATCCGGGTACGACCCCGCTCACTAAGACTCAGCTCCTAAACGAAACTGAATTCCGCGAAGCTCAGGAGCAATATGGCGAAAGCTTTGTCGCCGGGATGGGTGCTGAGGCAGTAAAGAAGCTTCTCGGCGAGATCGATCTGCATAAGCTCAACAAAGAGCTGGAAGAGGCGATGGGTAATACCAAAAGCAAGCAGATCCGCAAGAAGCTCGCTAAACGTCTGAAGCTCGTCCAGGGCTTCGCCTCGTCGCATGCGCGGCCTGATTGGATGGTGCTCGACGTTCTGCCAGTTATCCCACCGGATTTGCGTCCGCTTGTTCCACTCGAAGGTGGCCGGTTCGCGACATCAGATCTAAACGATCTTTACCGTCGCGTTATCAACCGAAACAACCGTCTCAAGAACCTCCTCCAGCTCAAGACTCCCGATGTCATCATCCGGAATGAGAAGCGTATGCTGCAGGAAGCTGTCGATGCGCTATTCGACAACGGCCGTCACGGCCGAGCCGTGACCGGCGCTGGCAACCGGCCGCTGAAATCCCTAAGCGATATGCTTAAGGGTAAAGGTGGCCGTTTCCGGCAGAACTTGTTAGGCAAACGCGTCGATTATTCAGGTCGATCGGTCATTGTGATCGGACCTGAGCTGAAGCTGAACCAGTGCGGTCTTCCTAAAAAGATGGCGCTCGTTTTATTCGAGCCATTCATCATCCGTCGGCTCAAGGATCTCGGTTACGTTCACACCGTTCGTAGCGCGAAGAAAATGATCGAGCGCCAGACGCCTGAGGTCTGGGACATTCTCGAAGAAGTAACCAAGGGCCATCCGGTTCTCCTGAACCGCGCCCCGACGTTGCACCGTCTCTCGATCCAGGCTTTTGAGCCGCAATTGATTGAAGGCGAAGCGATCCGTATTCACCCGCTCGTCTGCACGGCTTATAACGCCGACTTCGACGGTGACCAGATGGCCGTGCACGTGCCGTTGTCGGTCGAGGCGCAAATGGAAGCGCGCATGCTCATGCTAGCGCCGAACAACATCTTCTCGCCCTCAAGCGGAAAGCCGATCACGACACCTTCGCAGGACATTACGCTTGGTTGTTATTACCTAACGCAGAATCCTCGCCGCGCTGCTGGCGCTGCCGCCGAATCGCGGCTGCCGCTATTTGCTGACGCTGTCGAGGTAGAATTCGCGATGGCCGATGGCGCCGTAAAAGCGCACGACCGTATCCGGTTCAAGAACCCGGATCATGGCAAAGAAACCATCTACGGAAATAGCGCCGATCGCGTGATCGAAACGACCGCTGGCCGAGTAATCTTCAACGATATCTGGCCAAAAGCGATGGGCTTCTTTAATAAGGCTGCCGGCAAAAAGCAGCTTAGCGACATCATCTGGCGCTGCTACCAGGTATCGGGCCAGGACGGAACTGTCGAAACGCTCGATAAGCTAAAGGAACTCGGCTTCCGCGAAGCTACCAAGGCGGGTATATCGATCGGGATCAACGACATGATCATTCCGAAAGAGAAGCAGACCGAATTGGATCATGCCTACAAGGCGATCAAGCAGGTCGAGCAGCAGTATCGCAAAGGCATTATTACGGACGGTGAGCGTTACAATAAGATCATCGATATCTGGACTCATGCCGGTGACGAGATCTCGAACGTGATGTTCCGCACTTTGGAGCATAACGAAGGCCGTAAGGAACTGAACCCGGTCTTCCTGATGGTTGATTCTGGTGCTCGAGGTAACCGTCAGCAGGTGAAACAGCTCGCTGGCATGCGCGGTTTGATGGCTAAGCCTTCCGGCGAAATTATTGAACGTCCAATCACGTCGAACTTCCGTGAAGGTCTGAGCGTTCTCGAGTATTTCATCTCGACGCACGGTGCTCGTAAGGGCTTGGCCGATACGGCGCTGAAGACCGCTGACTCGGGCTACCTGACTCGTAAGCTCGTGGACGCGTCGCAGGACGTGATCATTAATGAAATTGATTGCGGAACTGTTAACGGCATCACGGTTCGTTCCATCTATGAAGGTGACGAAGAAGTTGTCGACCTTTCAACCCGCATCATCGGCCGAGTGAGCTGCGAATCGATTGTTGATCCGGTTACGAAGAAGAAGGTCGTCAAGGCTAACCAATTGATCGATGAGCCGACGGCGGCAGCGATTGAAAAGGTCGGTGTTGAGAGCCTGAAGATTCGCTCGGTGCTAACCTGTGAATCTGGACGCGGCGTTTGCGCGTATTGCTACGGACGCAATTTGGCTACCGGCCAGTTTGTGAAACTTGGCGAGGCTGTTGGCATCATCGCCGCGCAGTCAATCGGCGAGCCGGGCACGCAGTTAACGATGCGTACGTTCCACATCGGTGGAACGGCATCGCAGACGTTTAAGCAGCCGATCATCAAGGCTAAGAACGACGGCACAATTCAGTTCAATGACTTGCGCACGGTGCAGGCGCTGGACGGTAGCTGGATTGTGCTGAACAAGAATGGCTCGATCGGAGTGCATAACTCTGAAGGGCGCGAACTTGAGCGCTACAATGTGGTTATCGGTTCGGTCATCGCGAAGCCGAACGGTTCGGCGGTTAAGAAGACCGAGACCTTCGTCCAGTGGGATCCCTATAACGTTCCAATTCTAACGGATAAGACTGGTAAGATCGAGTTCCGCGACATGATCGCGGGCGTCACGATCAAGCGTGACGTCGATGAAGCGACGGGCCTTATGGGTACAGTTATCATCGAGCATAAAGAAGACCTGCATCCGCAAATCGTGGTCATCGGTGACAAGAAAGAAGTCGTGGCGAGCTACTCGATTCCAGCGGGCGCACACGTCATTGTCGAAGAAGGCCAGAAGATCCAAGCCGGTGCGTTGCTCGCTAAGACCCCGCGTAAGATTGCGAAGACGAAGGACATTACCGGCGGTCTGCCGCGCGTAGCGGAACTCTTCGAAGCTCGTCGTCCGAAAGACTCGGCCGAGATCGCGAAGATCGACGGTGTCGTCGAAATGGGCGGAACTGTCCGCGGTAAGCGGAAGCTGATTGTGAAGGACACTGAGACGGGCGCGGAAGAAGAGCACCTGATCCCGCTGACCAAGCACATCATCGCGTTCAAGGGTGACTTCGTGAAAAAGGGCCAGCAACTGACAGAAGGTCCCGTTGTTCCGCATGAAATCCTCGAGGTTTGCGGACCGCAGGACCTGCAGGAACACCTGGTCAACGAAGTGCAGGAAGTCTACCGCCTCCAAGGCGTAGAAATTAACGATAAGCACATCGAGATCATCGTGCGGCAAATGCTGCGCAAGGTTAAGATCACGGAGCCTGGCGATACATCATTGCTTTGGGGAGATCAGATCGACCGCCTCGACTTCGAGCGCGAAAACGCGACGGTCGTGGAGCAAGGCGGCAAACCTGCGGAGGCGACTCCAGTCTTACTTGGTATTACGAAAGCTTCGCTCGAGACAGACAGCTTCATCTCGGCGGCTTCGTTCCAGGATACGACGCGTGTTCTTACCGAAGCGGCTACGCTCGGTAAGGTGGACCGTCTGCGTGGCTTCAAGGAAAATGTCATCATGGGTCACTTGATCCCTGCGGGCACGGGCTTCCCGGCGGTGCGCGAGATCAAATTGGTAGAACTCGGCGAGCAAGTCGGCACATCGCTGATGGACGAGCCAGAAGTGCAACCAGCCCTCGGTTAGTTAACAGCTAGTGCAAATGTGGAATGGCGAATTGGCGAAAGCTGGTTCGCCATTCGCGTTTTAGAACCTCCCCAATGTCGATCGCGACAAAAACAGGCGACGCCGGCGAAACCTCGCTGATGTATGGCCGGCGTGTCCGCAAGACGGATAACCGCGTAGACGCATACGGCTGTGTCGACGAGCTCAACGCAGCCCTTGGTGTCGTTCGTGTAATGGCCGACGACGCATTTATTTCTGAGCAAGTGCTCATGGTCCAAAAGGAGCTCATCCACGTGATGGGCGAGCTCGCGACGGCGCCTGAGGATCTTTCTCGCTACATCGCGGACGGTTACCAACTCACCACCTCTTTGATGGTGGACCGGATAACTGGCGTGATTGATGAGCTGGAGAAAGACAAGCTGTTACACTTCAAAGGGTGGGCCATCCCCGGCAGTATGGCCGTGTCGGCGGCCTTGGATGTAGCGCGGACCACCTGCCGTCGCGCGGAACGTCGGGTCGCCGCGTTGCTCGACGAGAACACGGGTTTTAATCGCGAGATTCTCCGTTATTTAAACCGGCTGTCCGACCTCTGCTGGCTACTCGCGCGCTACGCAGAACATATCAAGCAAGCAGTTGAAAGCACCGCCGGCTGATGGGCAACATTCTGTTTGCCATCCCGCGGGCGCTGTAGCATCTTCCACGTCCGCTCCGCTTGCGCGGAGCGCTTACGTTTTTCCCTATGGCGATACCGACTGAATTAGTACCCGAATTGCTCGAAGCAGGCGTCCATTTTGGGCACCAGACGAAGCGCTGGAATCCGAAGATGAAGCCGTTCATTTTCGAGCAGCGCAACCAGATCTACATCATCAATCTCGATGAGACGGTGAAGCAATTGGAGCGCGCGACTGACTTCCTGCAGGACGTCACGCGGCGCGGCGGCAAGATTCTTTTCGTCGGTTGCAAGAAGCAGGCGCAGGAAGCAATCAAGGAAGCGGCGGTGGCTTGCGGGCAGTTTTACGTAATTCAGCGCTGGCTCGGCGGGACGCTGACGAATCTAACCACCATCCGGAAGAGCATCGGGCGTTTGAAATACATCGAGGACATCGAGAACTCCCCTGACTTCAAGAAGATGGGCAAACAGGAGCTCGCAGCGCTCGGACGCGAAGGTGCAAAGCTGCGCCGCAACCTCGATGGCATCCTCGAGATGGCGAAGCTGCCCGATGCCATGGTCGTAATCGA
>JALYXP010000388.1 GCA_030947045.1 Verrucomicrobiota bacterium
CGGTGCGCCCGTTCGACGCCCTCGCCGAATCGATCGCCTATCAACAGCTCAGCGGGAAAGCGGCTGCGACGATCTGGGGACGTGTCCGTGCGCTTTACGGGAAGCGGAAGTGGCTCAACCCGCAGCACGTGCTCGACACGCCCGATGAGGAATTGCGCGCGTGCGGGTTGTCGGGTGCGAAGACTGCCGCATTGAAGGATCTCGCCGCAAAAACGCTAGACGGCACGGTTCCGAAAACCGGCACTGCACTATCAGCGATGAGCGACGAAGAAATCATCGCCCGCCTCACCGCAGTCCGCGGCATTGGCCGCTGGACAGTGGAGATGTTGTTGCTCTTCAGCCTCGGCCGGCCGGATGTGTGGCCAGTGACAGATCTGGGAGTCCAAAAAGGCTACGCCAAGACTTTCGGCAAACGGAAGCTCCCCACACCAAAGCAGCTGCGGAAGATCGGCGCGAAATGGAAGCCGCATCGGTCCGCCGCGGCGTGGTACTTCTGGCGCGCGCTTGACCTCGCTGCCGAAGGGCCGAACCGCTCGTGACTCGACATATTCATCGTTCGACATAAAATAGAGGCGCATGTTACTCCGTTCCTGTGTCACGGTATCGACCCACATAAGCTTTGCAGGTCTCGTCGTCGCGCTGCTCTTAGCTGTAGCTCCGACCGTTCTTTCAGCCGCCGAAGATTTGACGTCACAAACGCCAGGACTCACTCCTGCCGCAGGTGAGCATAGCCAGCCGGGGGAACTCCCTGTTCCGGAAGTCCTCTCTGATGCGCGATCCGCACGGTCAGCCTCCGCTGAGAGTAGCGGCGTCAGCACCGGCGGAGCGAACGGTTCTGCCGGATTAATCATTAATGCTACCTTCGATAGCTCTATTACCTCTTCGCCGGACGCGGAGACGATGAAAGCGATCATCAACCAGGCGATCGCGACTTATCAAAGTCTGTTTAGCGATCCAATTACCGTCTCGATTCTGTTTCGCTATGCCCCGACTAATCCAGACGGCACGGCAATCGCAGGATCCATCGCCAGGAGTAACTACGTCTATTATACAATTCGCTGGGGTAACTACATCAGCGCCCTCACTGCAGACGCGAAAACCTTCAACGACTCGAGTGCCAATAACAGTCTGCCGGCGAATGCCCTCTCAGCTAACGTCAGGCCGACGAGTGCGAATGGCCGGGCACTCGGGTTAAACACGCCGCCTGCTATGTATGCTGATTCTAGCGTCAGCTCTGGTGGCTCGTATGACGGGATCGTGACGCTGAACTCATCCGCCCGGTTCCAGTTCACGCGCCCGACGGCCTTTGGGAATTACGACGCGCTCCGCTCCCTGGAACACGAGATCGACGAAGTGCTAGGACTCGGCTCATACCTGGGAACCTCGAGTTCGGACCTGCGCCCGGAAGATCTGTTTGCGTGGGCGGCGCCAGGTAGCCGAAGCCTCATCGCCACGGGAGCGCGCTATTTCTCGATCGACAGCGGAAGCAGTAATCTTGTGAGTTTGAACCAGACCGCATCGCTCGATTACGGAGACTGGCTCAGCGCCCCATGTCCGCAGTCTCAGCCTTTTGTCCAGAATGCCTCTAGCTGCACCGGCCAATACTCGGATGTAACCGGCAGCTCTCCGGAAGGGGTTAGCCTTGACGTGATCGGTTACGACCTGGTGGCTACGGCGCAGTTACCGGCCGCTGTCCGGAATGTCTCCACGCGACTGTCAGTGCTCGGCGGCGACAGCATTTCGATCGCCGGGTTCATCGTTACCGGGACCGCGCCGAAAAAAGTGTTACTCCGAGGTATCGGGCCGTCCCTCGGCAGCGTGGGCGTCAACGGTGCGCTAGCCGATCCGATGCTGCAGTTATTCCAAGGATCGACCGTTCTTGCGAGTAACGATAACTGGAAGGTTAACAGCCAGACGGGATTTTCGCAGGAAGCCGAGATCCGGGCAACGACCATCCCACCGGTGAGCGACCTGGAATCGGCAATTGTGCAGACGCTGCAGCCAGGCGCCTACACCGCGACGCTGCGCGGAAAGACTGGCGGTACCGGCATTGGCTTGGTCGAAGCTTACGACCTCGAGCCAAGTGCGAGTTCGAGGCTGGCTAACATCTCGACCCGCGGCTTTGTCGATGTCGGCGATAATGTCATGATCGGTGGCTTTATTCTCGGACCCGCCAATGCCGGCACGACGAAGGTGGTGGTGCGTGCCCTCGGTCCTAGTCTCGGAGATAAAGGCGTCGCGGGTTCGCTCCAGGATCCAACGCTGGAGTTGCATGATGCGAACGGCGGGACAGTTGCAACGAACGATGATTGGCAGCAGGACACATCTGCCGGTGAGATCCAGTCGAATAACCTGGCGCCGGGCGACTCGCGCGAAGCTGCCGTTATTCGTGCGTTAGCGCCGGGTAATTACACCGCGATTGTCGCAGGCTACGGCAACAGCACGGGGGTCGGGTTAGTGGAAGTGTATAATCTCGCGACGAATTGATCGCGCCCCGTCGCGATAACTGGTGGTCGGACGCGCGAATGTTATGATCGGATGCACAATATCCTTGTGCCACGCGGCCGACTCGTCCTCTTCCCGCGAAATGCGACTTCGTAAAGTCTATCCAACAATCCTATTGCGTTAGCGGCTCTGGTCTTTCCTCTTTTCAGTTAGACGCCCAAACTTCGAGCGCAGTTCGGGCGGCCGCCGTCCGCGTTTCGCAGTGTAGCTTACCGAGGATTCGCTCGACGTGGGTTTTTACCGTCGCTGTGCTTGCACCGATGATGACGCTTATCTCGGGGTTAGTCTTACCTTCGCTGATCCAGCGTAACACCTCCGTCTCGCGGGGGGTCAGTCCGAAGGCCTGCATTCCGCCGGCTGACAACATTCGTGGCGACTGGTCATTCCCTAATGAGTTTCGCTCGTTGTCCCGAAGAGCGCGTTTCCAGGCAGTCGCAACGTGCGGCCGCATTAGGTCGAGCATGGTCTTCTCGCGATCGGAGAAGTCCGGCCGCTGTCGGCAGGCTGCTAGAGTAAGAGTATTTTCAGCAGAGAGCGGCATGTAGATCGT
>JALYXP010000419.1 GCA_030947045.1 Verrucomicrobiota bacterium
GGATAGGATGGACGCCCACGCGACACCGACGCCCGTGAATGCGACGAGCAGCATCCAGGGCTCACGAATGAAGCCGACGCTCGCCAGCCCGAGTCCGCCGAGCAGGAGCGAGAAGAAGTGAATCCACTTCGCAGGCATGACGCGGCCTAACCAGAGGAAGCCCATCGCCGCGAGGAAGGCGACGAAGTTGTACTGCGCGAAGCAATCACGCGCGAGGTTTAAGCCGCGTTCGTAAAGCGGCGAGCCGGGATCGGTTGCGCCCATGATGTTGCGTGCGACGGCGACGGTGAAGAAGATCCACATGCAGAAGAGCGCCATCCAGGTAAAAAACTGGACCGCAGCGAGCTGCTTCATGCGGGTCGGCATTTCGCGAAACGCGACAAGGATCTGACCGAAGCCTTCCGCTTGTTTGCGTTTGAGCGCGTCGAGATCGTCGGGCGGATATTCCTTCGTCGTGAAGACCGTCCAAAGAACCGCGACGAGAAAGACCGCGGCGCCAACGGTGAAGGCGATGATCACCGTGGTCGGAATCGGGTGTGCTTTGTTCGTTGCGATGCTGACGCCGTTGCTCTGCAGCCAACCGGGAAGCTTCGATGCGATGACCGCACCGGCGCCGATGAAGACGGACTGCATTGCGTAGCCGACGGTGCGTTGTTCGTCCGGCAGCATGTCTGCAACAAACGCGCGGAACGGTTCCATGCTGATGTTGACCGAAGCGTCTAGAATCCAAAGGAGTCCTGCGGCCATCCACAAGGTGCCGCTGTGCGGCATGACGAAGAGCGCGAGCGAAGAGAGGATGGCGCCGCCGAGGAAGTAAGGTCGCCGCCGGCCGAGCGCGCCCCAGGTGCGATCGCTCATGTGGCCAATGATCGGTTGCACAATCAAACCGGTGAGCGGCGCGGCCAGCCAGAGCAGTGGAAGCTGGCTCTCGTTCGCGCCGAGATATTCGTAGATGGCGGACATGTTCCCCATCTGCAGACCCCAGCCGAACTGGATGCCGAAGAATCCGAAACTCATGTTCCAGATCTGCCAAAAGCTGAGGCGCGGCTTGTTCATGAAATACTCGTGCTCATGCTCATGATCGTAATCGTGCTCGATCTCTTTCGATTACGAACACGATCACGAGCATGAGCACGAGGAAAGGAAGCTACTTCTCGTCGCGCGCGATCTGGAATTGATTGACGAAGACGTCGTTCTTTTCGCTGTTGCGATTGAAGACGGCGAAGCTCTCGATTGAGCCGCTGCTGCTGAACTTTCGGCCGGGCAGCTTCGTCAACTTCTTGTCGCTCATGTTCTGGATTTCGAGGTCGTAGCTATCGCTGCCGGTCACGGTGACCGTGACGGTGAGGCCGGCATCGGTGAATGCGACGCCCGAGTCGGTGGACTTTGTACCGTCGTAGATCTGGTAGTTATCGCTGCCCTGGTAGTAGCCGAACTCGAACATCGCGCCAGCGTTATAATCGGTCGGGGCTGAAGCGGAATTGCCGGTGCGCAGAACGAGTCCAACCGCGCCGCCGCCGGATTCGTCTTTCTCGAATTTTTTCTCGAAGCGGCCGTTCTCGATCATGAAGGAGAACGAATCGCCGACGGCGAGCGGTTTGATCAAGGAACGAAACGCGACCGCTTGCTCAAAGCCTTCGCCGTTGGCAAAGATGCCGAAGGCTTTGCCTTCCTTCGCGATGCCATTGAGGTCTTTGTTGTTGTCGGTGGTCGCGATGTAGAAACCGGCGTGGCGATTCTCGCCCGTGGCGTCGCTCGTCATCGCCCAACTGCCAAACCCGTTGCCGCCGTTCTTGCCGGAGTCCCAGCCGCCGCCGTATTCGGATTTTGAGGCGTCGTCTTCCGCGATGTTCGTCGGCGCGGCGTGAGAAGTGGCAAGAATGGCAGCGAAGCTGGCGACGACGAGACGGAGGAGCGGCGTGATTTTCATGAGCAACGGAATTGGTTAACCCTTCACCGCGCCGGAGCTGAGACCGGACACGAGATACCGGCTGAGGAGAAGGAAGAGTAGGACAACAGGAACAGAAACGAGCAACGCACCGGCGGCGTAAAGGCCCCATTGCGTGCTCATGTTGGCCTGAAACATCTTAAGTCCGAGCGGCAAAGTGAACTTGTCTACATCCTGCAAGATCAGCGCGGCAACTACATATTCGTTCCACGCGGTCATGAAGGAGAAGAGTGCAGTGATGACCATGGCGGGCTGGGCGAGCGGAAGGACAATCAGGCGGAAGGACTGCCAGCGCGTGCAGCCGTCGATGCCCGCGGCTTCCTCGAGTGAAAGCGGGAT
>JALYXP010000425.1 GCA_030947045.1 Verrucomicrobiota bacterium
TTGTGTCGCAGCGGGATCTTCTTCCGTAGCGGCCTGTGCCTTCGCTAAGGCCGATCGATCGAGACGCGCGCCGCAATCGTGGCAATAGATACGCTGCGGCTCGTTCTCGCGCCGGCATTCAGGGCAAACGAGCTTGATCATTCGGAAGCTGGCTTCGGCTTGCTCTCTGATGTTTTCGGCGCGGCAGCCGGTGCCGGTGATGACGTCCCGCCTTCGTTTCCGCCGCTGGACTTCTCCGTGCCGCTGGCAGCCGCAGGGGCGTCCTTCTTCGCACCTTCTTTATAGGAGTTGCTCCGGTAATCAGTGATGTAAAACCCGGAACCTTTGAAAATCAGGCCCGCGCCAGTCCCGAGCAGACGCTTCACCTTGCCGTGACCCCACGGCACGACCTGACATTTATCCTCAGGACACTCACTGAACGCCTGGTCGCGCATCGATTGAAAAGCATCGAAGTTCTTCCCGCATTTCTCGCACGAATATTCGTAAGTAGGCATAAGTCAGCAGTCCAGGAGCGACGGCGGCAAGTCTCCGACAACAGAAGCAGAATTCAAGCCGACGCGGCAACTGTGCAGCGTAGGACGAGTCGCGCGGTTGCCGGTGTTGCCGTTGACTTTCCTCGTTATGAGCGTTACTAGCGTCGTCGCCCAATCTTTCCCGTATGTCACGATCCATTTCTCACCTCACCAAAGCCCTTCTTTGCACCGCGACTTTGATCGCGCTGTCGGCGTGCGACGATGATCCGCGCATGGGCGCCCCGCAGTATATGGGAGGCGTTTATGGCCCGGGCCAGGTCTCTTCCTCGGCGCCGCAGGATACCGTTTCTTATTGGGATGGCGACGGCGTTTCCGGCAAGCCCTCGGTGAAAATCAAACTCGGCGAGCAGCGCGCGTATTTCTACAAGGGCGAACAGCTCGTCGGCGTTTCGCAGCTCTCGACCGGCCGCGAAGGTCTGGATACGCCAAGCGGCACCTTTAAGATTAGCCAGAAGGACAAGGATCACGTCTCCAGCAAGTACGGCGATTACGTCGACTCCTCGGACAACGTTGTCGTCCCGAACGTCGACCTTACGAAAGACCCGAAGCCCCCTGGCACCCATTATAAAGGCGCGGCGATGCCGTTCTTTATGCGTATTGTCGGCGGCGTCGGCATGCACGCCGGTTACCTGCCGGGTTACCCTGCGTCACACGGTTGTATCCGTATGCCTGAGTTCATGGCGGAAAATTTCTTCCGTAGCGTGAGCGAAGGCACCCCGGTCACGATCACTCCGTAAGCGCTGCCTTTTCGCGCTCTCCTCTTGCACTCCGCCGCAGGGGCGGACATGATCTTGCCTCGACCCCGGAAGCCATGATCATCATCGCCCAGCCGACCGCTACCGAAGAACAGATCGATCGCATCGTTGCGCAGGTACAGGAGTTCGGGCTCGAAGCACATGTCACTCGAGGTGAAAGGCGCGTCACGGTTGGCGTTATCGGCCCTAAAGAATTGTTGCGCGAAAAGCGCCTGGCGTCGCTGCCTGGTGTAGAAGCTATTGTGCCGGCGGCGGATCCTTACCAGCTCGCCGCGTTTAGCACCCGTGGCGCGGCGTCGACGGTCGAGATCTGCGGCGTCAGCGTTGGTGGTGAGGCCGCAATCGCTTTGATTTGCGGGCCGTGCTCGGTGGAAAGCCGTGAGCAGATGCTCGCAACCGCGCGCCTGGTTAAAGATTGCGGCGCGCGCATTCTACGTGGCGGCGCATTCAAGCCGCGCACATCGCCTTACAGCTTCCAAGGTCTGCGCGAAGACGGGCTCCGCTTTCTCGCTGAGGCACGCAACGAAACCGGTCTCCCGGTCATCACCGAGATCATGGACACGCGTGATCTCGCGGTCGTGGAGCGTTATGCCGATTGCCTGCAAATCGGCGCGCGCAACATGCACAATTTCGCGCTGTTGAAGGAAGTCGGCCGCAGCCACCTGCCCGTGCTCCTGAAGCGCGGCTTCAGCGCGACGGTGCATGAACTAATCCTGAGTGCCGAATACATCCTCAGCGGCGGAAACATGAACGTGCTGCTCTGCGAACGGGGCATCCGCACCTTCGAGACTGGCACGCGTTACACCCTCGACCTCAGCGCGGTGCCGATCCTGAAAGCGAAGACGCATTTGCCGGTCGTCGTCGATCCGGCACACGGCGTCGGGTTGCGCGATTTCATCCCGCAGATGTCGCTCGCCGCCATCGCCGCCGGGGCGGACGGAGTCATGCTCGAAATCCATGAAGCGCCCGGCGCGGCAAAGTGCGACGGCGAGCAGGCTTTGATCCCCAGCACGCTGGCGAAACTGGTGCCGCGAATGCGAGCCGTCGCGAACGCAATCGGCCGCGACCTGTAGTCGGCGCGCCCAGCAGGACTCGAACCTGCGACCGTCGGATTAGAAATCCGATGCTCTATCCGGCTGAGCTATGGGCGCTCCGTTCGGCTGACGCTAAACACAGCCATCGCCGGTGTCGAGAAGCGGCGCCGAAATAGCCGTTTCGTTTTAGGAATTTACCCATCAAACGCATTGCTGCGGTTGGCAATGTTGGAACCGCTGCTCGTGCAGAACGCGATTTGCATGGCGCGCTCTTCAAAGCCGCCGCGTTCCCCGTCCTGCCGCAAAGCTTAAGTGGCAGCGAACCGATTCAGACGACAACTGATACTACAGCAACCACTACAGAATGGAGGGCTGGCTCTGCCCCGGCATGTTCAAATATTTCCCGTCGGCACCGCGCGAGATCTACGTGCGCGCTGAGCCGAAAGCCTGATCAACCCAACTTAGTTTCCCAAGCCGCGCTGCTTCAATTCCCACACGCGCAAAGCCGCCAGCAAGAGGCTCTTCGTTCGCGTAAGAGTGCCGACTGCCGCTGGTTCGCGCGCCGCTTCGGGACCCACGGCGATCGACGCCACAACTTTGCGCGGGCGGCCCCGCCGCTTGCCGGGTGTAAGGGGGCGTAATGCGGAATCGCTGACTGAAAGATGACCACTGCCGTTCATAATTACTGTAAAAGCAACTTCTGCGCCACTCCTTCTCGGAAGCGCCGCAACACCATTGAATAGCGCTTGTGCGCTCAGGCGTTCTCCGTCAATTAGCAGCCGTCATGGCGAACCGGAAACTCGGCTGCCTCAGCATCTTTTTGTTCGTCGCGCTCTGCGTCAGCGTGCTGGTCAATTTCGGCCTGGCCGCTGCAGCGTTCAGCCGGC
>JALYXP010000443.1 GCA_030947045.1 Verrucomicrobiota bacterium
TCCATCCCGGTGATCTCGCTCAGCGGGATCGAGTGCGGACAGGGAGAGTGATAAACGGCGCCGTCGATGCGCGCGCGTGCGGCCTCGATGTCTTGGAACGTGGTCACGCGAGTTGCATATACCCGCGCGGCGGCACCGGCAACGTTTTCGGATGCAGACTTCCTCACGCGCGACGGCGAATAGTGTTGGCCCTGCTACGGGCGTGTAATACGATCCGATCGTGAAAAGTCGCTGGCTGACGCAACCTATTGCAGCAGCGGTCTGCGCCGCGGCGCTCATTTCCTCTGCGGCGCTAGCTGGCCAGGTAGATGTAACATGGACATCGAGTCCTGCTTCGTCTTCTTCATCGCAGTACGGCGTCGCGGCGAATTGGTCGCCGCTGGTGGTGCCGAGCAATGGCAACAACGGCGATACGTATCGCGTGACAATCGGCAACGCGCCGGCGTCGCCGTATCTCGATATCGACGCAGCAGTCGACGCCTTGACGCTGACGGACGGTCGCGCGCTTTCAGTTCCCAATCACTCGTTCACATCCGCGCTAACGTTGGCCGTCGGATCATCGGGCATTGACGTTGGTGCGTCTGATGCGCCGGCGAGCGCGCATCTCGGCCAACTCGCTAACTTTGACGCGGCGACAGGCACCCTTCAGAGCGGCCACTATTCCGTCAGCAGTTATGGCTCTGCCACGGCGACTCTCACTTTCAAAGGAGCCCGCATCCTGCGCAATGCCGGCCAAATTGTCGTGGGCGATCGCGGCGCAATCACGGACGAGCTAGGCAATGATGCGTTACGAGAGTTGGCAGTGAACGATGGCCTGTTTTCGGCGAAGACATTCACAGCTTTGCGTCCTTTTACGAACAATGGCGAGCTGAGGGTAACGGGGTCGTTCGAAGCGATCGGAGACTTCACAAACAATGGCAGCCTGGAGATGGGCGCGACGGCAGCAACGATGGTTGTGGCTGGGAAGCTCACGAACTTCAACCCGGTCACGAAGACGCTGACTGGCGGCCGGTTCGCGATCTACGACAACGCCATTGGGCGCTTGCAATTCCCGGCGGCCAACATTGTGACGAACTCGGCCGATCTGTCGCTGGCGTTCGACGGCACCAGCGGCCCTCTGATCGCAGACGAGAAAGGCGCGGATGCTCTGCGAAATCTGGCGACTAACACGGCGGATGGGCGGATCACCATCGGGTACGGGGATTTTGCGACTACCGCAGCGCATTTCACGAACGCGGGCTACCTCAGCACGACTGGTAAGTTCACTCTTCCCGCGGGTGGCGTCTTCGAGCAGGTCGGCGGAGCGCTGAACGTCAGTGGCTACTACAGCGCACTTGATACCCGAGGCGGCTCCATCATCCTGAGCGGCGGAGTGGTCGGCGGAGGGCTCTTCAAAGGGAATACGGCGAGCAACACGCTGATCAAGCCGCGGATCGGACAATACACCGCGCCTATGACGATCGAGGGGAACCTGACACTCGGCAGTGCTTCCATTCTGCAGTTTGACCTTCGCGGCACAACGCGGCCCTATGCGCTCCCGCCGAACCCCCGCGGTGGTTTGCCTCCGGTGAATAGTTACGACGCGATCGACTGCACTGGTAGCGTTGTCATCGACGGCCAAATCCAACTTGGGCTTGGCCAGTATTTTTCCGCGACACGTTTCGCGCCTGGCCCGAACGACACGTTTGTCGTTGTTAAATCTCAGGCGCCGATTTCAGGATCGTTCACAAACGCCGCGAACGGCCAACGTCTCGCCACAAGCGACGGGAGCGGCTCTTTCAAGGTCGACTACGGCCCGACCAGTGCATTCGATCCGACTGCCGTTGTGCTAAGCGAATTTCAGGCGAACAACGCGCCTGACCTTTTGCTCAACATTTCGTCGCGCGGGTTCGTCGGAAACGGCGACCGCGCGATGATTGGCGGTTTTATCATCACAGGATCGCAGCCGAAGCGCGTAATTGTTCGGGCGATTGGCCCATCGCTTCAGGCTTACGTCTCGACGCCGCTCGATGATCCGACCTTGAGCTTGCACGACAGCACGGGCACGACGATCGCGGCGAACGACGACTGGATGCAATCTTCGCAACGCACCGAGATCGAACGCACCGGAATTCCGCCGATCGACGCGCGCGAATCAGCCATCATCGCGACCCTCGCACCCGGCGCTTACACCGCTGTCGTCGCCGCAAAGAATGACCGGACCGGAATCGGTTTGGTCGAGATCTACGATCTGGATGTGAACAGCGATTCACAGCTCGCAAACATTAGCACCCGTGGCTCCTCGTCTACCGGATCGTCAGGCGATAGCTCGCTAATCGGTGGCGTCATCATCGGAGGCGGCTCAACTCCTTCGAAAATCGTGGTGCGCGCGCTCGGCCCATCGCTGACTGCGAATGGGGTGACGGGCGCGTTACCCGATCCGATTCTTTATCTCGAAAGCCGCAATGGCCCGACCTACACGAACGATAGCTGGAAGACGAATCAGGTGCAGGTCGAGGCAACGGGACTGGCACCGCGGGATGATCGCGAAGCGGTTATCATCCAGAATTTAGCGCCCGGTGCTCACACGGCAAGCGTGCGACCCGCATCTGGCTCTTCGGGTGGCGTCGCACTGGTCGAGTTCTATCGATTAAAGTAGCTAGCTGGCTCACTGGT
>JALYXP010000455.1 GCA_030947045.1 Verrucomicrobiota bacterium
ATCTTCTGGCTCGTGCTTCCTTCGCTAACTTTGTTCATCGCGCTGCCACTGTTACTGAACCGCGGGGTAGCTTTCCCGCTCGCGCTTGGCCTAGCGCTCAGCGTGATGGTCGCTGCCTACCTCATCACCGCAGCACTCGTCAGCCGCTTCGGAATCAAAATCTGATCTCGCCGGAGAATAATCCTGTGACATGACGCTCTCGATCTTCGTAAGAACGTAGCCCCTGAATCTGTTCGTCGTTGGACGCAGCGCGCTTTGGAGGAAGGAGGCTGACTGCCGGCATCTTCCCATGCCGATTCGCCGTATCACCATGGAAATGCCGAACACGTAATGACTTTCGCAACGCGCTCCATTCATCGAACGATCCTCCGCTTCGGGCTCTTGATCCTGTTGCTGGCATCGCCCACGAGCGTCTGGGCGCATTCTGCGATGGAGCAAGGAGCCGGATTTTCGACCGGCTTTCATCATCCGCTTTCCGGTTGGGATCATTTGCTGGTGATGCTGGCGGTCGGAGTCTGGGCCGCGCAAATGAGAGGTCGCGCGGTCTGGATGCTTCCGCTGGCGTTCGTCGGCGTCATGAGTCTCGGCGGATTAGTTGGCGCTGCCGGCGTGTCAGTGCCCGGCGTCGAGATCATGATTTTCCTCTCCATGATTGTCTTCGTCGTCGTGGTCGTTAGGCGCATTCGGCTGAGCACAAGTCTTAGTGTGCTTCTGGTAGGTTTCTTCGCTTTCTTTCACGGGTTCGCTCACGGCCACGAAATGCCGGCGTCGGCTAGTCTGCTCTCGTTCGCGCTCGGATTTGTTGCCGCCACTCTCTTGTTGCATAGCGCCGGAATCCTCACGGTGCGTGCCGGGATGATCGCGGTGAGCTGTTTGTTCGGAGGGACCGCTCTCGCTCAAGATGCGGTAAGTCCATCGACCGCTGAGACCGAGCGGATCACTGTCGTCGGCCGCGAAGACGATCTCATCGGTTACGCCACCACTTCCTCGGAAGGTGTGATTGGCGCCGCGGAGTTGGCCGACCGACCATTGCTTCGGCGCGGCGAATTGTTGGAAGCCGTTCCTGGCGTGATCATCACGCAACACAGCGGCGAAGCGAAGGCGAACCAGTATTACCTGCGCGGCTTTAATCTCGATCACGGCACGGACTTCGCGCTCAGCGTCGACGACATGCCGATCAACATGCGCACGCACGCGCATGGACAGGGCTATGCGGATACTAACTTCATCATCCCGGAGTTGGTGCGCGGGATTGATTACAGCAAAGGCCCGTTCTTCGCCGAAGTCGGAGACTTTTCATCCGCAGGCGCGGCGCAGTTTCAACTATTCCCGGCGCTGCCGAACGGGATCGCCACGATCAGCCTCGGCGAGAACAATTTCTATCGCCTTGTCTTAGCTGACAGCGTCAAGACCAAACAGGGAACGCTGACCGCGGCGTTCGAATACGGGCACTACGACGGCCCCTATGTCGTCAATCAAAACGCGATTCGCTACAACGGGTTCCTGCGTTGGAACTGGGGCGACAAGGAGGATGCGTTTTCCCTCACCTTTATGGCTTATCACGGCCATGCGCACTCGCCCGATCAGGTGCCACAGCGGGCAATCGATAGCGGCTCGATCGATCGGCTAGGCACGATCGATACGACGGACGCCCTAACAACTGACCGCGAAAGTCTCTCATTCGACTGGACGCACAGCGATAACGGAGGTGCTGGGACTACGCACCTGAATGCCTACGCGATCTACTACCACCTCGATATTTTTTCGGACTTCACCTTCTTCCTCGATGATCCGGTGCACGGCGATCAGTTCGAGCAAATCGATCGCCGCTTCATCCTCGGCGGCTCGCTCACTCATACGTGGGAGACGGAAATCTTTGGGCGCAAAGTCACGCAAACGGTCGGCCTGCAGACGCGCAATGACTTCATCCCCGAGGTAGGACTGTTCAAGACTGAGAAGAAGAACCGCCTCTCCACCGTGCGCGACGACAGCGTCGAGGAGTCGAGCATTTCCCTCTATCAACGCAATGAAGTGAAGTGGACGCCGTGGTTCCGATCTGTCTTTGGCCTGCGCGGCGATCTTTATTACTTCCACGTCGAGAGCGACACCGCGGTAAACTCCGGCAATGTCGTCGACGCGATCGTGAGCCCGAAACTGAATCTGGTTTTCGGTCCGTGGGCAAAGACAGAGTTTTATCTCAATGCCGGCACCGGACTACACAGCAACGACGCGCGCGGTACGACGATCAAGGTAAGTCCTTCGACCGGCAAACGAGCAGACAACGTCAATCCGCTCGTCCGCTCGAAGAGTGTTGAGCTGGGCGCGCGCACTTCATTAGTGCCGAACCTCGTCAGCACCGTATCGGTTTACTACCTCTCGTTAGACTCGGAGCTCGTCTTTACCGGCGACGCTGGCGACACGCAAGCGAGTGCCGCGAGTCGGCGCATCGGCGTCGAGTTCGCGAACTACTATAAGCCCTTTAAGTGGCTTACTGTCGACGCCGACTACGCCTACAC
>JALYXP010000487.1 GCA_030947045.1 Verrucomicrobiota bacterium
GCGATATTGCCTGCGTGCGCGACCTTGTAACCCGCCTGCTCCAGAATGCGGCTCAGCACACGAGCGGTGTCCTCGTGATCTTCGACCAGCAAAAGGTTGGCAGCCCTCGCCGGGGGGTTATCCGGCGGCAGATGCACCGCGGGACCTTCAAGCATCGACGTTTGCATCGACGTCAGCGTGACGGTAAACGTCGCACCCCGTCCAACCCCTGCGCTCTCGCCGGTGATCGTGCCGCCATGAAGATCTATGACGCGCTTCGAGATCGCGAGGCCGAGGCCGAGGCCGCCGTATTGCGACGTCGTCGCGCGGCCGCCCTGTTCGAAGGCGTCGAAAATGCGCGGCAGCAAATCGGCGGCGATGCCGACGCCATTATCCGTGACATCAACCACGATCTGATTGCCCTCGTTACGGGTGCGCACCACGATGGCACCGCCGACCGCGGTAAACTTCACCGCGTTTTTCACCAGATTCCAAAACACCTGCTGCAGCCGCGCTGCATCGGCCCAACAATGATGCTGTTTCGCCTCGAATCGACGTGTCACCGCGAGCCGCTTCGCCGCTAAATCCGCGGCAGAAATATTGAGCGCATGCTCTAATTCCATGTGCACGTCGACCGCATCCGGCCGCAGCTCGAGCTTGCCGTGCGTGATGCGTGTCAGATCGAGCAGGTCGTCGATCAACAGCGCTTCCAGCTCCACATTCCGTTGCAGCACTTCGAGGTCGCGGCGCAGATCATCGGAGATGTCGCTCTGGCGTCGCAACGAAGCGATTGTCATCAGCACCGGCGTCAGCGGCGTGCGTAATTCGTGCGAAAGCATGGCGAGAAATCGATCTTTCGCGCGGTTCGCTTCTTCCGCTTCGAGCTTCGCTTTTTGCAAGGCCACCTCAGCCTGACGCCGCTCGGTGATATCGAGGAACGTCGTCACCGCGCCGCGCAGCTCGCCGTCCCGATAGACCGGATAGGCCCAATATTCCACGGGGAAACTGCTGCCGTCCGTGCGAAAAAACAGTTCGTCATCCACGTGCGCGGGTTTGCCCGTAGAAGCGGTCATGTAAATATGACACTCTGTTACCGGATAATGCGAACCGTCGGCGCGCGAATGATGAACCACGTCGTGCAGCTTGCACCCGATGACTTGCTCTTCGTTCGCAAACCCAAGCATGCGCAGGAAAGCAGCGTTGCAGTGCGTGGTGACGCCGTCCTGATCAACTCCGTAGAAACCATCAGCCGCCGAATCCAAGAGCAGACGGACAAATGCCTCCTTCTCGCGCAATGCATCCTCCGCACTTTTGCGTTCGGTGATATCCGCGCGAAAGACGGCCACGCCGCCAAGCGCTGGATAGATGCGCGTCTCAAGCCAGCAGCTCCAACGTTCGTAATACTTCTCGAATTGCTGTGGCTTTTGCGTCTCCACAGCGCGCATCGCATGCTGGTAAAATGTGCCACCCTGCGCGTCCGGATACAGCTCCCAAATCCGCCGCCCGATCATCTCGTCGCGCGAGACGTCTGCATATTCCGCAGCCTTATCGTTTACAAAGGTGTAGCGCCATTCATGGTCGAGCGCGATGAACGCGTCGCTGATGCCAGTGACAACGGTCTCCCGTTGTGCAATCAGATCGCGCACTTCGCGTTGCCGATAGCGGGCGCGGAGAGCTACTTTCACCGCGCTGATCAGCGTGACACTTCGGAGCGGACGTTCGAGCAAGGTAACGTTCCCCGATGGCCCGAAGATATCGACTACCTCCAGGCTCATCCGGTCGCCTCCTCCGGTGCTCGTTAGGATGATGATCGGTATATCCGACCACGGGGGCTGATCCTGAAGCGCAGCGAGGAGTAACTGCAACTCCTCCGCAACCAGCGCCTCCTCCGCAATAATCACCGCGAGCGTCGAGTCACCGATGCGTTCCGAGCACTCTGCTAAGCGTTCGCACGCGCGTGCCGGGATGCCGGCTTGCTCGAGAACACCGGCCGCCAGCGTTGCGTCCTGGCCGATCGGAGCAACAACCAAAACCGCGTCGGACAGCGGTTTAGTCTTGATCATGACCGGGCGGCAGCGGGGCCTCCGCAAGAACACCTGATCCGGCCGACACCGGCACACCGCCTAAGACTCCGCGCAGATGTCTGAGTGGCGGGCCGACTGAAATCCCAGCGGCGCTAAGCTTTAGCTCGCGGATCGTATTTTCGTGCTCACCGGTGCGCTTTTTGATTACCGACAAAGCTTTGTGAACTCCGCCGTCATGTTCAAAAAACCGCAATGCAACCACCGTGTCGGCGAGATAGGTCACGTCGATGGGCGTCTGCATGTTTCCAAGCAAGCCGTGAGGGGTGATAACTAACATCGTCACGATGCCTAGCTGGTTCAGATAAGTCAGGAGCTCGTGCAGCTGTAGATTCAAGTTCCTTTCTTCCGACATCGAGTGGAGATAGCCGTTTAAGCTATCAATATAGATAAATTTGGCGCCGTCTTCCTCGACTGCGTGCCGGATGTGCGAAGAGAGTTGACCGGGCGAAAGCTCCGCCGGATCGACCTGTAAGACTGAGACAATGCCTTCATCGACCATCCGGTCTAGCTCCAGTCCCAGTCCTCTGGCACGGGCAAACAGGATCGGAAGGCTTTCATCGAAGGTATAAATCGCGACCTTCTCTCCCCGCTTGGCAGCCGAGACGGCAAAGGTCAGTCCGATACTTGACTTACCCGATCCAGGGGGGCCAGTAAATAACGTACTTGTACCGCGCGCCAACCCTCCGCCTAGGAGGACGTCAATGCCCTCGACGCCGCAAGGAACGTTCTCGTTAGGAAAATTTCGGTGGTGCTCGGCTGCTACCAGCCGTGGAAACACAGTAATGCCTCCCTTTTCTATCACATAGTCATGGTAACCACCGCGATAGGTAGTCCCCCGAACTTTCTTGATACTTAAGCGACGCCGCTCCGAGCCGTATTCAGGAGCTAATTGCTCCAGCGCAACGACTCCGTGCGCGAGACTTAGGACATGACTGTCCATTCCATCGACACTAAGATCATCCAACAATAAGGTCGTACAATTCTGGCCGGCCAGATATTGCTTAAAGGAAAGAATCTGGCGCCGGTAGCGGAGCGAAGTTCCGGAAAGAAGTCGTAGCTCAGAAAGGGAATCGAACGCGACCCGAGTTGGTCTGGTTCTTTCAACCGCAGTAAGCAGTAATCGGGTTGTTTCGGTCAGCTCTACCTCGGAAGCATGGAATAAGGTGTTTTGCGACTGTGCCGAGAGTTGCTTTTCGATCGCTGATAGCTCGATGATCTCCACCCCCTCGAGCGACCATCCGTGCGACGTGGCCACTTCTTCTACTTCGTCGCGAGTTTCCGATAAGCTGATATACAGCACCTTCTCACCTGCCCGCACACCCGTGAGCAAAAATTGCAGGGCCAGCGTCGTCTTCCCTGCTCCCGGCTCTCCCTGCAATAAGTAAAGGCGCCGCGCGGGGAATCCGCCTTTGAGGACATCGTCGAGTCCGGAGATCCCGGTCGGAACCTTCGATGGTTTGGAAGCGGTAGCTTTAGTCACTGGCGCGGGATTCTACGGGTAATGCGAAGCAATGCTAGCACGATCGGTGATTGTCGCGGCGCTGCCCATCATGCCAATCTTGAACCGCGCTCCAGCCACACGATCTTGCCCAATGTCGAAGGGGCTTGAGATCAACCTTGTCGTCCCCGATCTCTGGCAACAGGAGGCGGTTCGCGCGCTGCAGGCGGGCAAGGATGTGGTCGTGCAGGCTCCCACCGGCTCTGGTAAAACTTACATCTTCGAGCTGCTTTATCCGTCGCTGAAGGGCCAGGCGATTTTCACCGTGCCAACGCGTGCGCTGGCTAACGACAAGCTCGCTGAGTGGCGCGCGAAAGGCTGGGACGTCGGCATCGCCACCGGTGATCTCGCGCTCAACCTCGACGCGAAGGTGCTCGTCGCGACGCTCGAAACGCAGCGGGCGCGCTTCCTCCGGCGCGACGGACCGAAGCTGCTCGTTGTCGACGAATACCAGATGATCGGCGATCCCGTGCGCGGTGTGCATTACGAGCTCGCCCTCGCGCTCGCTCCGCCGCAAACACAGCTGCTCCTGCTCAGCGGGAGCGTCGGCAATCCACATGACATCGTCGCGTGGTTTCAACGTATCGGTCGCGACGCCGTTTTGATTTCGCACGGGGAACGGCCGGTGCCGCTCGAGGAAGTCGATTTGCGCAATCTGTCCGACTCCGCCTTCGTGCAGGCGAAAGGCTTTTGGCCGCGCATGATTGGGCGCGCCTTGCGCGCAGATCTCGCGCCGGTGCTGGTGTTCGCGCCGCGGCGAAATGCCAGCGAGGAGATGGCGCAGGCAATTGCATCAGCGATCAGCATCCGGGATCCGCTGCCGCTCTCGTCCGCGCAGGAAGCACTCGCGGGCAAGCGTCTCTCGAAGCTTCTGCGCAGCCGCGTCGCCTATCATCACAGCGGATTGAGCTACGCGGTGCGCGCGGGGTTGATCGAGCCGCTCGCGAAGGCTGGGCAACTCAACGTTGTCGTCGCGACGATGGGTCTGGCCGCAGGAATCAACTTCTCGATGCGCTCGGTATTGATTACCGGCACCAGTTTTATGGCCGGGAATTTTGAGCGTCACGTCCAACCGGATGAGTTGCTCCAAATGTTCGGCCGCGCTGGTCGGCGTGGGCTTGATGACACCGGCTATGTGCTGCTCGTGCCAGATATTCCGCGGCTGGCCGACGCGCGACCGCGGCAACTAAAGCGCGCCTCGCAGGTCGATTGGCCGAGCTTCGTTAGCGTGATGCGCGGAGCGACAGATCGCGGCGAACGGCCGTTTGCAGCCGCCGTCGAGCTTAGTCACTCGCTTTTCAGCACGCAGAAAGTGCCGCTCGGTGCGGAGCACTCGTTAGCTACTGGGCCACGACCGTGCCGGCTTTGGGCGGACGCCGAACGTGCGCGATTTGTGCGCCGACCGATCACCGAGATGCTGAACTCGAAGGGCGAATGGGAACCCCGAAAAGGCGAGCCGCAGAAGTGCTCGTTAGGCGAACTGTTCGTCTACGAGTCCGAACGTTGGAAACGCGCGCTCACGCTGCCGCGCATGCTCGATGGTCGCGGCTTCGGAAATCTCTGCCGCCTGCGCGAGCAAGGCATCTATGGCCGCGAAATTCCGATTGCGACAATCGCGCCGGACGAAAGCGTGCAGCCAGTAAAGTGGCTGCGGAAGATTCTCCGCGATCGTTCTTCTGTAGCGGCGGTCTGCGACCGCCGAAACGGCAACGCCACTGATGGTGTAGAGATCGGCGTTCATAGACCGCCGCTACAGGTGAACTTCTCGCTTGCCGAGATCGATCGCCACATCCGCACGATCATTCCTGAAGCGACCGGCGGCACCGTCCACGATCTTGTGAACCGCAACGGCACAATCTCGGCACGAGTCGATTTTTCAGCTGTCGAAATGACCGCAACGATTGACTCCCACGGCAGCGCTTTGCAGACGCCACCGGAACGCCAGGCGATTCCCGTCGTCTGCCGCGGCTGCGATCAGCTCGAGCATGACTCGGCCGTCCAAATCGTCGCGTCGCCTGCTTACGCATGGCGGCGTCTAGGCCTCGTCGAGGAAGATGGCACGCCCACTCGTCGCGGTGTCGTCTTCTCGTTTTTCCAAGGCGGCGAAGGCCTTGCGATCGCGGCCGCGCTGGAAGACGAGCGCTATCCGATCGATGATCTCGTCTTCGATCTGGCGAACATCCGCGGCGGCCCGCGTTTCGCCGGTGAAGATGCGCCGATGGGCGGCCGCCTCGGGATCCTTTGTCAGCGCGTTTATGATCGCGCGGATCATGCTGGCTATCTCGAAATGGGGACGCCGGTACACTATGGTTCCGGCGCGTCGGAAGTGATTCGCGAAGTGGTGGCGAATCCCGGATCGCGCTATCGCCTAACGAATGATGCGCTGCGTTCCGGCGACATTGAGCGCGCATTGATGGAGTGGCGCAGCCTGCTTCGTCACATCGTTAACGCGCCCGATCTGGAATGGGATCGTTGGCGCGCGCTCAAAACTGCCGCGCGGCATTTTGTCGACACCACGACCTCGCCCGCGTTGCTGGAATTTCCGCCGCTGCTCGCGGCACAACAGCGACGTGCGTTATTCTAAGACCCGCATGATCACGAACTCGCTCGAAACACCCGCCGCTCTCGGGTATTGTATGCCGGCGGAATGGGAACCGCACGCTGCTACGTGGTTGTCCTGGCCGCGGCGCGAAGGCATCAGCTTCCCAGACGCGTTCGATCGGGTGATGCCGACGTTTCGCACGATCGTCGAGACGCTGATCACGTCGGAGGCGGTCAACATCAACGTCTGCAACGGCGCGCATGAAGCCGAGGCGCGTGAAGTCCTGCGCGGGCTGCCGCTCGACCGCGTGACGTTTTACACGATCCCGACGAACGCGCCGTGGTGCCGCGATCACGGCCCGATTTTTCTGACGCGCGATAAGGAGCCGCGGCTCGCCATCATCGACTGGGGACATAACGCATGGGGCGGCAAGTATCCGCCGTTCGATCTCGACGACGTCGTGCCGACGCGGATCGCGGAGACGCTCGGCCTGCCGGTGTGGCAGGGCGGAATGATCCTCGAGGGCGGCTCCATCGATGTGAACGGCTCCGGCGCGTTACTCACGACCGAATCCTGTCTGCTGAACCCGAACCGCAATCCTGGCATGACACGTGCCGAGATCGAACAACGCATGCGCGACTATCTCGGCGTCCGCGAAATCTTCTGGCTCTCGCGCGGAACAGAAGGCGACGACACTGATGGCCACATCGACAACCTCGCGCGTTTCGTAAGCGAGCGGACGGTGCTCGCCGTCGTCGAGCAAGAGCGGACTGATGCGAACTATGAGCCGTTGCAGGAGAATCTCGCGCGGCTACGTGAGATCCGGATCGGCGGTGAGCCTCTCGAAATCGTGGAACTGCCGATGCCGCAAAAAATGGAGCGCGAAGAGCTGCGTCTTCCTGCGAGCTACGCTAATTTCTACATCGCCAACAACTGCGTTCTGATGCCGAGCTACAACGATCCGAACGACGCGGCCGCGGCCGCCACAGTCCAGGCAGCATTCCCGAATCGCCGCGTTATCCCAATCGATTGCCGCGAATTAATCTGGGGTCTCGGCGCATTCCACTGCCTCACTCAGCAACAGCCAGCGCCTCGTTAGGCTGGCGCACGGATACTTCGATCGCGGGGTGGGTGGCGCGATCGCGCGTCATCCCGAGCGAAGTCGAGGGATCTCCCATGTGGTCTGCCGTCACGCGACGTACGAGAAACCACTTCACGCAGTCAGCGTGCCCTTTCTCTTTCTGCGAGAACGCCGATGGCATAAGAGAGATCCTTCGACCGTCTGCGCGGCTCAGGATGACACATCCGCGGAGCCTGCCGTTTAAAGCTTCGCCGCCTAATGCTACGCGCTACTGCTCCGCGAACGGCGCAGGTTTGTAGCCAGTCCGCTCGATCGCTTCGAGCACCCCGGCGTTCTGAATCTTGCGTGCGTCAAACGTCACGAAAACTGCGTGGAGATCCTCATCCACACGTACATCGTGAACGCCGTTCACTTCCATCAAGGGCTCGCGAATTTGCTCGATGCATGCTTCGCAATCGTTGCCGTCGGTCGCGATCCGGATCGTCTCCATGATCGCGTGATCAGCGGTGTCGTGAAGATTATGCGGGTCAGCCGGATCCATGTGCATCAATTAGTTTACGCGTACGGGTGCAGCGGCGGTTGCTTTCGCAAGCACTGGTTCAAGCACGCGCCAGACGTTCTCCGCGAGGATCCAATGACCCGCCACATTCGGATGAATGTAATCCGGCAGATTCAGGGTCGGATCACCTCCGACTCCCTCGAGCAGATACGGCAGCAGCGCAGCGCGATTCTTCTCCGCTAACGCGGCATACATTTCGCCGAATGCCTGCACATAGGAATCCGCGCCGTAGAGCGGCAGCTGCATTCCAGCGATCACAATCGCGACCTGCGGATTGCGTTTGCGCGTGGCGTCGATGATCGCCTGCAGATTCGCGCGCATCTGCGCCACTGGCACACCGCGGAAAGCGTCGTTGATGCCGAGTTCGAGCACGAGCACATCGATGCGGCCGGTGAGATATTTCGGGATGCGCCGCAGTCCGCCGG
>JALYXP010000465.1 GCA_030947045.1 Verrucomicrobiota bacterium
GTGTAGACGCCTTCGACTCCCTGGATTCGCGCTCCGATGACCCGCCGGAACAAGCTAAGCTCGCGATGCGGGCTTTGGTTTATCTAGGACCCGGGAAGCGAGCTTTGCAGGAAAGGCCTAGGCCTAAGATAGAAGCGCCGAGCGACGCCGTGGTGCGCGTCATTGCGACAACCATCTGCGGAACTGACCTCCATATCCTGAAAGGCGATGTGCCTACGGTCGCGCGCGGACGCATTCTTGGACACGAAGGGGTCGGAGTGATCGACCAACTTGGCAGCAGCGTGTCCACCTTCAAACCCGGCGATCATGTTCTCATTTCCTGCATCACCTCCTGTGGCAAGTGCACGAATTGTAAGAAGGGAATGTATTCGCATTGCGAAAATGGTGGAGGGTGGATCCTAGGCAACGAGATCGACGGCACTCAGGCCGAATACGTTCGAATTCCGCACGCCGACAACAGCCTCTATCCCATCCCAGCCGGCGCCGATGAGGAAGCGCTTGTGATGCTAAGCGACATTTTCCCGACTGGCTTCGAATGCGGTGTTTTGAGCGGCAAAGTGAAACCCGGCGATACGGTTGCGATCGTCGGTGCGGGTCCTATAGGTCTCGCCGCCTTGCTTACGGCGCAGTTCTATTCTCCCGCACAGCTTATCCTCATCGATCGGGACGAGAACCGACTGGAACTAGCAAGCCAGTGGGGAGCGACCACTGTTATAAGCCAGACGGACAACCGCGCCGTCGAAACGGTCATGAGCCTAACGAATCATCGCGGCGTCGACGTTGCCATCGAAGCTGTTGGTCTCCCGGAAAGCTTCGATACCTGCCAGCGCATCGTCGCTGCCGGCGGTCACATCGCCAACGTAGGTGTGCACGGCAAACTCGTGCAGCTGAACCTGGACAAGCTTTGGTCGCACAACATTACTCTTACCACTTCCCTCGTCGATACTGTCACCACGCCGATGCTCTTGAAGACGGTGATGTCGCAGAAACTCCAGCCGGCCCAGTTGGTGACGCACCACTTCACCCTTGCCGACGTCATGGCCGCCTACGACACCTTCGCCGATGCGACGCGTCAACGCGCGTTGAAGGTCATTATCCGGCCACACTCCCAATAAATGAATCCTCTCACCTTCTTCGCTCACGTCGCCCTATCAGAAGATGCCGAGCATCTTTCTCCATGCGGAGCTACCGCTAACCTCCTCATTGAGATCAACGATGAGACGTTGCAAAGTGGTCGCGATAAATCGCACCTCCGCTTCTCCCGAATGTCCGATCGCCAAAAAGTTGATTTTGCGGGCGAGATCGGCCGCGCCGCGGCCTTGGACTTTCTGACGCTCGAAGATGAGTTCAGCAGGTTGCCGGTGAGACGATTCGTCGATTTCAAGCTCACCCCGACGCCGACTTATATCTCCGCCCGTCCGGCGCCCACCCGCACCTTGCCGAACAACTCAAAAGTCTGGCGCCTCGCGCAGCCTGATTCGGACAAACTCCGAGCCGAGCCTAGCACGCAGTCACATGCCTGACGCTAGAGATTACGCAGAGACGGTCGGCGTGTTTCATTCGACCGCGGTCACTTCCTCGCCGTAGATCTTGACCGTGTGTTCTAGGTGGGCGCCCTCGTGCTCGACCAAGTCATGAACAACGCGGGTGATATCTAGCACGAGGCTGCCGTGGTGGAGATGAACGCGTTCGCCTGCGCGTGGACAAACAAAGAACCCACTAATCAGGTACTCCTCCACTTGGGCGCCCGACTCGGTGTAGAATTCCACGTGGCACGCGACGCTTCCGATATCCATTTCGCGAGGTTAGCAGGCACTCTTCGCGTGAGAAACAGAGAGTCAGTCCGTTAACCACCCCGGGAGCGCCGACGCTGCAAGGAAAGCAGCGCGGTCCCACCCAAGCGGACAAGAGCCCAAGTGGTCGGCTCAAGAACGGTGATACCGTTGGTCGAAACCTTTACGCCATTGCCATCGACGAGGTCGGCAGTGAAACGGCCGCCACTCGGGGGGCGCGCCCGCGACGTTGCTCGTGGTCGTTAACGTGGCGGCCATTAGGCTGACGACGTGGCCGACCGCTAGCGTCGAAGAAGAACAGTGTGTGTGTGTGCTAGGATCTGTGCTAGAATGAACCATTTCCACCGGCTCCTCGATCGAGCAACTCGTGCCTCTCCGAGCATGCGTTTTCCCTCGTAAGCGGCAGGTCCGATTGAAACGCAGAGCATCCTCGTGAAACGGATGATTTCGCACTCCTAACTCTGCGCGTTTACCAGTCGCTCGCTCGATACACACC
>JALYXP010000488.1 GCA_030947045.1 Verrucomicrobiota bacterium
CGGAGCGAATGACGATGCCGGAACTTTGCGCGCACCTCTTCAAAGATTACCAATTCGGCCTCAGCCTCGTGCAGAAGAACACCGGGCAAACAGCGTTCTCGTTCGGTCGCGAGGCGGTCGAAGCGCCGGATAAGTTCCTCAGCGAGCTGGTGGTGCGTTCGCACTATCCACTTGCGCCGACGGACAATCATTGAGAGCAATTCAACCGTGAAACGCTCGTCCATCATCGCGCTAATCTTGGGCGCCATCGTCAGCGCGATCGTAATCGTGTTGCACGCGACCGGTGTGACGCTGCCGCTCGAAGAGGCGGCGATGAGCCTGCTCGTGCGCGGGCGGGAGACGCCGAAGGTCTTCGGTCTCAAAGCGCAATACGCGCTGATGATTGCCGTTTCGTTTGGGGTCGTCTGGCTGGTGTCGAAAACCTCCAATCGCAAGCGGCTAGGATGGCCGCTCGGGATCCTTGCGGTGGAGCTGATTGCGGCGGCCTGGGTTAGTGCGCTGTATCACGTATTCTTCCAGCCGGTACCCGCGCTGCTTGCGCTGGGGCTTGGGTTCGTGGCGGCATATGGTTACGCGGCCTTCGGCGGCAAGTTGAGTTTCAGGCGCGAAATGTTCGCGGGCCGCGTGAGCGAAAAGGTAGTTGAAGTTCTGCCCGCGGGAGACTTCGCCGCTGCCGCGATGACGTATGAAGTCACAGCTGTCGTCTGCGATATCGCGAACAAACACGATCTCGCTGAAGAAAGATCGCCCACTGAGTACGCATCGATCATTGAGAAATTCATTCACGACATGACCGAGTCTTTCGCGCAAGCGGGCGCCTACATCGAGTCAGCAGGCGGTGAGGGGATTGTGGCGCTGTTCGGGTTTCCGAACGCAGATGAAGCGCAGGCGGAAAAAGCGACGCGCCACGCACTCAACCTGATCGAGTCCCACCGGAACGACAATGGAGACCGGCCGAATGCATTTAGCGATGTGGACATCCATCTCGGTGTGAGCTCCGGCACCATTATCGCCGCGCCGATTCAGCGGAACGGATCCCGCGAAATGCTGACGACCGGCGAACCGATCGAACTGGCGCGCCGCTTCTGCATCGCCAACCGATTCTACGGCTCTCGCATTCTCGTCGGCCCGCGAACGTTCGAATCCGTGAGCGAAACGATCCTGGCGCGACCGATCGACTTCCTGACCGGCGTCGATGCACGCGAACGTCATGAGATTTACGAGCCGCTCTCGCTGGTGGCGAGTGCCTCGCCTGAAGAAGTCTCGCGGCGCGACTCGTTCTGGAATGGCGTGGTGCTTTATCGCGAGAAACGGTGGGCCGAAGCGTATTCGCAGTTCCAGAAAGCGGGCGGATCGACTGGCGAAAACGACGCGCCCCTGCAGCTATACCTGCGCCGGATCGAGCCGTTTGCGCTGCAGCTCGCGATGTCGCAGGACGAATAGCGCGCGCCGTTGAGGAAGGTTGAATATCCCGCCGCGATCAGGGAATTGATCGCGCAGCTGCGGCAAATGCCCGGTATCGGACCGCGCTCTGCCGAACGCATCGCGCTCTGGATGGTGCAGGCGCGCGGTGATCAGCCGGATGCGATCTCGCGGGCCATTGCGGCCGCTCGCCAGACCGTGCGGCCATGCACGCGCTGCGCGTTCTTCACCATGGAGGAAGTCTGCGAAATCTGCGCCGACCCGACTCGCGCGGCGGAACAGCTCTGCGTTGTCGAGCAGCCGACGGACATTCTGCCGCTGGAGCGGACGAGCGCTTTTCGCGGTCGATATCATTCGTTAGGCGGGCGGATCTCGCCGCTCGATCATGTTGCGCCCGAGGATCTGCGGATCCGTGAGCTCGTCGCGCGTGTGGAGACAGAGGGTTTTTCCGAAGTGATTCTTGCGCTCGCCGCGGATGTCGAAGGTGAGGCGACGACGAATTATCTCGTCGAAACGTTGAAGGGCTTTCCCATTACGCTCACGCGCATCGCGCACGGGTTGCCAGCCGGCGGGGGACTTGAGTCAGCGGACGAGCTAACGCTGTATCAGGCGCTCTCCGGTCGGACGAAGTTATAGGAAACCGCGAGCTCGCCTGGCGCTGCTGCGTGTCATCCCGAGCAAAGCCGAGGGATCTCACATACGCGATCGAGACGCTGAGAAGAAAGAGCGTAGCCTGCAAGCAGACGCTTCTGGTTATTCGCGTAACGCGGACTGCCGTAGGTGAGATCCCTCGACTCCGCTCGGGATGACGGTTGCTGCCCCGGGGAGTTTGCGTTCCGCCCTCGCGCCGAATAACTTTCGCGGCAATGTCGTGCGCCAAGATCGATCCCGCGCTGCACCAGGCGCAGAAGCCGCCGTGGATCAAGGTGCGTTTACCTTCGAACCCGGTCTTCTTTTCGACGAAGGCGATGATCTCAGATCTGCGCCTACACACTGTTTGTGAGAGCGCACAATGCCCAAACCGCTGGGAGTGTTGGAGCCAGGGCACCGCGACGATGATGATCGCGGGCGAACGCTGCACGCGTGCGTGTGGTTTCTGCGCTGTCAGCACCGCAAAACCGCTTCCGCTCGAGGAGGACGAACCAGAACGCGTCGCGGAGGCGGTGCGCCGGATGGGCTTGAAACACGTCGTCATCACTGCGGTTGCGCGGGACGATCTGAAGGACGGCGGTGCAAATCATTTCGCGCGGACGATTAACGCAGTTCGCGACATGGATCCCTCGATCGTCATCGAAGTGCTCGTGCCCGATTTTCATGCACAAGACTGGTGCATCGACATCGTGCTCGAAGCCGCGCCGGAAATCTTCAATCACAACATGGAGACGGTGGAACGCCTCACGCCGTTGGTGCGGTCACGCGCGAAGTATCGTCGATCGCTTGAGGTGCTGAGGAAGGCAAAAGAACGGTCCTCGAAGATCGTGACGAAAAGTGGCGTCATGCTCGGCCTCGGCGAAACCGAGCCCGAATTATTCCAGACGATGGATGATCTGCGCGAGGTTGGCTGCCAGGTGCTGACGCTGGGCCAGTATCTGCGGCCTACGCCGAACCACTTGCCTGTTATTGAGTTCGTCACGCCGGAGCGTTTCGAGTCATACGGAGAGCTCGCGCGCGCGAAAGGCTTCGAGCATGTTGCTTCAGGCCCGCTTGTCCGCAGCTCGTACCACGCTGCGGATTTCCATCCGGTCGTCCGCTGACGATGGACGGTTCGCCTGCCGCGAGTGCAGTGAACCGGCAGACCGTCGCCGCGATCATCCCGGCATACTTCGAGGAGAAGCACATTGGCGACGTCGTGGAGCGAACGTTGCGGCAGCTCGACCATGTTCTTGTCGTCGATGATGGATCGACCGATGCAACAGCTGCGAACGCTCGCGGCGCGGGTGCGGATTTGATTGTGCATGAACGAAATCTCGGGAAAGGCGAGTCGATCAAGAGCGGATTGCGCTATTGGATCGAGCGCGGTTTTCAGCACGTCATCATCCTCGACGGCGACGGTCAGCATTTGCCCGAGGAAATCAGCCGGTTCGTCGCGGCGGCGGCAGGTGGAGCTGATCTGCTCGTCGGCACCCGCATGAACGACGTGCGCGACATGCCGTTGGTCCGGCGGATCGTGAATCGATACATGAGCCGGAAGATCAGCCGCGTCTGCCGGCAGGAGATCCCCGATACCCAATGTGGCTTCCGTATGCTCGGCGCTTCCGTAATTCCTGAACTGTTACACGGGAGCGAGCGCTTCGATTATGAGACCGAAATGTTGATCGTCGCGAGCCGCAAAGGCTGCCGCATCGATGCCGTCCCGATCAGCACAGTCTATTGCGACGAAGTCAGCAGTATCCATCCGATCCGGGACGCGATTCGCTTCTTCAAGCTGATCCGTCGCTACCAGCGCGCCTGACCGTTACAACATCCCGCGGCGGCGAAATTCGCCGATATTTCCTCCGGCCGAGCGCTCGATCAGATCGATCGTGAATTTCAGCAGGCAAACCTCCCACGCGTCGTCTACGCCCTGAATCACCGCACTGCGCGGCTCTTCCGCAGTTTCGACCTGACGCTTCGTGCGTTCGATGACTGTCTCGAGCGAATCGCGCAGGCGTGTTTCGGTGACGTTCGTTTTGCGGAACTGGAACCCGTAGCGCAGAACCGCGACATTCTGCGCACGTTCGCGCAGCTGTTCGATGTAACGCTGCGCCTGATCGCCAAAGCCTTCGAGGAGCAAACGAGCATAGTGCTCTGGCGTGACGAGCTGCGGCTTTTCAGCGTGAATCTGTCCATCCCGCACGCGCACTTCGTTCGCCTGATCCATCAACTCGGTAATCAGGTAGAAGCGAAAACTGGTGGAGCCGAAGGTCGCGATCTGTTGCTCAGGCGCGACGATGACGCGAGTGTTTTCGACCGCGTATTGAAAATCATCTTCGCTCCACATGGGAGGCGGAAGATAGGGCAGCGCGGTCAGTCGGCAATAGGAGGCACCGCTTCCGCTTCTTCACGTCGCGAGCGCCAGAGTCTGACCATCTCGAAAGT
>JALYXP010000020.1 GCA_030947045.1 Verrucomicrobiota bacterium
CAGACGATCGTGATCTATCTCCTGGCGGGGCTCGTCTTCCCTGATTTTCCTGAGGAAAAACCGGTCGACCTGCGAGAGCACTACTTCGCGCAACGGCGCCGCTTCTTCGCGTTACTCCTAGCGACGGCGCTGATCAGCATCGTCCGCGATCTTGTCTTGAATGGCACCTTACCGGAACGTGCGAACCTCCTTTTTCATCTCGTCTACATCGCCGTCGCGGTCGCTGGAATGACGGTCGCCCGCGAGTGGTTCCACAAGGCCATCGCGCTCTTCACCGCCGGCACAGTTGTGCTGTACATCAGCCTGCTGTTTGCGCGCCTGCCGTAATCCCAAGCTTAACTGGTGAGGCTTCTCGATTAGTCTCTCGCGATCGCTTACCGCGCTGCACATCCTTGAAGAGTTCGTCTGGCCTGGCGGGTTCAAAGCATGGTGGCGCATCTATCGACCCGGCACGGCCGGAAACGTTTCCGATCGTTATCTTATCGGGATCAACGCGCTGCTGATCGCGATCAGTTTGGTCGTCGCCATCGCCGTGTCCCACGCACGCGGCAACGGCGTCGCAGCCTGGTTGACTCTCGCCGCCTTGCTGTTCTCGAATGCGATCTTTCACGTCGTTGGCGCATTCGAGACGAAACGATATTCACCCGGCATGGTGACTGGTCTGCTGCTTTACGGTCCGCTGGCAGGGATCGGCTATGCGCATTTCTTGAGGGACGGTCGAGCTTCTCCCGGCACCGCTGTTCTCGCGGCGTTACTCGGCGGCTCTTATCATTTCATCGCTTTCGCAAATCACC
This sequence comes from Verrucomicrobiota bacterium, assembly GCA_030947045.1. Classification (GTDB taxonomy): domain Bacteria; phylum Verrucomicrobiota; class Verrucomicrobiia; order Chthoniobacterales; family UBA10450; genus JACCTI01. The sequence continues at coordinate 795 of JALYXP010000020.1, forward strand.
GTCGGCGCGCACGGTTGGCGTAACGAATCGAAATCATAATCTATCGCGTATCCTCAGTGCTCGTGGCTGCGGCGTTGACCTTCACCACTATGTCCCTAGCCGCTCCGCAAAAGGTATCGCTGGTAGGCAGTGACTTACGGAGTGAGCTTGTAGACTTCGAGCAGGGCTTTGCCCACTCCGCCGCCCCTCGCCGCGCACGATCGCGGTGTAGTTACCCGGATTGAGGTTGATGATGATGGCTGCTTCCCGGTCGTCCGTCGGTTGTAAGCCCGAAGCTTGTAAAGCCGCTTCCTGCGCGTCGCGCCAGTTGTTATCGAGGAAGATCAGATCGCCGTTTCCGTTATGAAGCTCCAGGGATGGGTCAACCAGAGGAGCGGACACTCCTGCCTTAACCAGGGAAGGACCAATCGCGCGGAAGACTACCTGGGTAGGACTGGTCCCAGTCAGGATGACACCCCCGATCATGACGTCGTCGCCGGTCCGCACGAAGCCACGGCTGGAGATATTGACCAGTTGGGCCGGATCTCCCGTAGCCAGGTCGTAGACTTCAATCAGGCCGTTGCCGGTCGCGTCGTTCACCCCGCGCAAGACGGAAGTGTAGAAGCCTGGTTGTAACGCGGCCACGACCACTGCTTCTATCGGATCACCTGGAGCGAACCCGAGGGCGCTGACGGCGGCGGCATCGGGGCTCTCGGCCCAGTTATCGTTCTGAGTGATCAGGTTACCTCCACCATCATACAATCCGACCGTCGGATCGGAGAGTTGGTTCGACACCGGCAGCGATGGACCGATCCCCCGCACGATCAACCGCTTCGGCCCACTGCCGCCGATGATGAAACCGGCAATAAGAACGTCATCGCCCGTGCCGACACGCATGCGGGTGGAAATGTTCCCCAAGTGCGAACCCGTAACGGGACCTGGAGTGGGACTCACAGTAGGCATCGGAGTTGCACTCGGATCAGGTGTGCTCGTGGGAGCGGGCGTCGCCGTCGCAACCGGAGTCGCGGTAGGAGTCGGGGTCGGAGTAGGTGTGACGACAGGCGTAGCTGTAGGCGAAGAACCGGGCGCGCCAGCATCGACACCGCGATCGTCGCCGCTCTGCTCGGCGGCTCCCATCATTTCATCACCTTCGCGAATCACCGCCGGCGCGCCGCCCGGCTCTGAAACGAATAACTGATATGAGACTTGCCTGTGTTCGCGCTTTCACCGCGTCATTACTCCTGACCGCCTCCGCATTCGCCGAAAAGACGGCGCTCGTTGGGGGAACGATTATCAACCCCGGCGATGGGAAAATTATCGAGAACGCCATCATCACGATGGACGGCGATACCATTCAGTCGGTCGCGAGCAGCAAGGGCAAAGACCTTCCGCCGCGGGAGGAGACGATCGACTGCCGGGGCAAGTTCGTCCTGCCCGGTTACATCGACACGCATATCCATTTCTTCCAATCGGCGGACCTCTACACGCGACCCGACGTGGTCGATCTGACGAAGGTGCGCCCTTACAAAGAGGAGCTCGCGTGGGTGAAGTCCCACGTCGACGACGTTTTCAGCC
>JALYXP010000055.1 GCA_030947045.1 Verrucomicrobiota bacterium
GCCGCTGCGCTCGACGTTTTCGAAACCGAGCCGCTCCCGGCCGACTCACCGTTGCGCTCGTTAGGCAATCTCGTCCTCACGCCGCATCTCGGCGCGTCCACCGCGGAGGCGCAAGAGAGCGTCGGGATCGAGATCGCGCAGTCGATTCGCGCCGCGCTCCTCGAGGGCACCATTCGGAACGCCGTGAACATGCCGAATCTCGATGCGAAGACGCTTGCGGTAATCGGACCGCATCTTCGCTTCGGTGAGAAGCTCGGCCGGTTCCTCTCGCAACTCGCGCCACGGCGCGCGGAATCGTTAAACATCAACTACAGCGGAAAAGTGAATGAGGTCGATACCACCGCCATCACCCGCTCGATCTTGAAAGGATTTCTGCAGACCGCAGGCGGCAGCGATGTTAACGACGTCAATGCGCCTGCGTTCGCCGAAAGTCTTGGGCTTCGCGTCACTGAGACGCGCCTAAGCGCCGTCGGCGATTACACCGATTTGCTCGAGCTCTCTGTCGAAGCCGAAGTCAAAACCATCTCGGTCGCGGGCGCCTTTTTTGGTGCAACACCGCGCATCGTCAGCATCAATAGCCGGCCCGTTGAAGCGCGCCCGCACGGTGTCATCCTTGTGCTCGAGAACACAGATCGCCCCGGCATCGTCGGCCGCATCGGCAGCTTGCTCGGCGACCACGGTGTGAACATCGCGACGATGTCGTTAAGCCGGAACGAAGCCGGCGGGACCGCGTTAACCGTGCTGAACCTCGACACCGCGCCGAACGCCCAGTTGCTCGCCGCGATCGACGCGAGCGGTGACATCCACTCCGCGCAGGTGATCGTCTTGTAAAATTGACGCGATCGACATCGGGCCGCGCGCGATTAAATCTCGACACGGACAAACCTCGAAACCAACATCGAAAATATGTCAGCACTTCTTTGGACCATCATCATCGGCGGAGTCATCGGAATCGTAGCGAAGCTGCTCACTCCAGGGCGTGATCCCGGCGGCTGCATCATCACCATCCTGCTCGGTATAGCCGGGTCATTCCTCGCCGGTTTTCTGGGCCGCACAATGGGCTGGTATCAGGAAGGACAGCCTGCCGGATTCATCTTTTCGGTCGTCGGAGCGATCATCCTATTGTTGCTCTACCGGATGATCTTCGGTCGACGCGCGTAGCGCTGTTAGGAGCACGCGGCCGCGCTTGCATTGAGCTCCGCGCGATGCGCTGTTGCGCGCGGTGAAACAGCCGTCACAACTCGCCATTCTCGTCGCCTTCGCGGGCGTCTACGTGATCTGGGGATCGACCTATCTTGCGATTCTTTTTGCGATTGGTTCGATCCCGCCGCTCGTCATGGCTGGTACCCGTTTTCTCCTCGCCGGCGCCATTCTCTATGCCGTCGCGCGAGCTAGTGGTGCGGTCCGTTCATCGACGATTGAATGGCGCACCGCCGCGATTGTCGGCGCCTGTCTGCTGCTCGGCGGGAACGGCGGCGTCACTCTGTCCGAACAATTTGTTCCGTCCGGTCTCGCCGCGCTCATGGTGGCGACGGTGCCCCTCTATATCGCGCTGCTCAGTTGGCTTTTCGGAATGGCGCCGCGTCCGACCGCACTTGCATCACTTGGGCTCGCCGGCGGCTTTCTCGGGGTCGGTATGCTGATCGGCCCGGCGGTTAATTTCTCCGGCGGAGGCGAGTTTCCGCACGCTTGGATCGGCATGCTCATTCTGCTTTTGTCATCGCTGATTTGGTCTGCCGGTTCGCTCTATTCACGGAAGGCAAAGAACGCCCCGTCGCCGTTTCTTGCTGCCGGACAACAGATGCTTTGTGGCGGCGCACTGATGCTGGCGATCGGGGTCGCGCGTGGAGAATTGCGGCACTTCGATGCGTCACAGATCACGCCGCTGTCGTTAGGCGCCTTCGTGTACCTCGTGCTGATCGGCGGAATCGGCGGCTATGCCTCTTACGCATTCCTCCTGCGCTACTGCGAGCCGGCCAAAGTAGCCACGTATGCATTTGTGAATCCCGTCGTCGCAGTCCTGCTCGGAACGGCCTTTGCCGGCGAAAAGCTCACCGGACGCATGCTTCTCGCAGCAGCCTTGATCATCGCGTCAGTCGCGGTTGTGATCACCGCGGGACAACGCAATCGCGTCGCCGTGCTGGCGGATTAGCAACTAATCGGCCTTCTCCGCGGTGCCAGGTTGCCACGCATGCGCGCGCCAGAACTCAGTCAGCGCGCTTGCGCTGCCGCGAAAAATATTGCGCTCGGCGTTCCGGATATTTGCGACATTTTTCGGATAGGAACGCCGCGGCAAATCACAAACGCCGTCGCCGGTATACTGCCAGAGCGCCCATTGACTCCACGGCGCCACGTCCTTCGGTTCGTAGTGATAATTTGCGACCCAGAGCCAGCAGCGTCGCAGGATTTCCTTTTGCGTGGCGCTCACCGCCGGGCTGTCTAGCACCTGTCGAATCCGGTATTCGCCTGAGTAAATGCCCGGATAATTCCCGGTCCGTTGCCGGACCCGTTCCACAAATGCGACCGCCTGTTCTGGCCGCATCGAGCCACCGCCGTAGTGGCCGTTCTTCTCGAAATCCAGTACCAGCAACACTTCGTTAGGCCGGCCGCCAGGGCCCGCTGCGCGCCACGAGGAAGCAACCGTGCCAAGAAGGAAATCCGCCTGCCGAACAGGGTCACTCGCGTCCGCAAAATGATACGCGCCCCAGAGCAGCCCGGCCTGTGTCGCCGCGACCTGCCGCGATGCATACTTATCGTCGCGCGTTGCCCGCGGAAATGTCGCTTCGTGAATGACGCCGACAATTCCTTCGCGCTGCATCTGCGCGAAATCCGCGCGCGCGAAATCGTAGTGCGAAAGATTGACGACGCTGTTGCTGGCCAGAACGGATGACGCGAGGGCCTGCAGACCAAGAACGACTTTACCGACGGACAGCTTCATCGGCGGAGACTAATCGACGCCTCTCTGGTCACAAGTGACGGTACGAAAGATAGCCAGACTCCGATCCGTCATCTCGACCGGAGCGAAGCGCAGTGGAGAGACCCCGCCGCGGGACTCGCGGATCATCGCAGCGCAACGTGAGCAGTGCGTTCACATGCGATGCCGCTGCGAAGCACTCGCCTCTGCCACACCGTAGGCGCCGTCGCGAGATCCCTCGACTTCGCTCGGGATGACAGCGTCGGTGAGTTCCTCTTGTTCTGTGGCGTTACTTCGTCGCGAACTGATCGAGAGCGGCGCCTAGTCGTTCCAAACCGGAACGTAGCTCAGCAGTCTCTCCACCGATGCCGATGCGAAAGTGCTGGGCCATTTCAAAAAATCCACCCGGAACAACTGACGTCTCGAAGCGCTCGCGCAGCACGCGAAAGAAACTTTCAGAATCGCTCCCTAGAAGGCGTGGAAAAACAACGGTCCCAGCAGGCGGACGCACACATTCGAGATCAGAACGCGAATCCAGGAAAGCATCGAGGATCGGGCGATTTGCCTCGAGCAGATTACGCGCACGTGCTCGAAAAGCATCGAGGTGATCGAACGCTACGACGGAGAGTTGCTCGGCCGGATGCGCGGCATTAGCCCCAAACAGATCGTTCAATCGCCACATGCAATGCGCCAGTTTTGGCGCCGCCAGGATCCACCCGCAGCGCAAACCGCTTAGCCCGTAACCTTTCGTTAGGCTGCTGGTGACGACGAACGGATTTTCATCTCCGCCCGCTAAACGCTCGCCCAGCGGG
>JALYXP010000057.1 GCA_030947045.1 Verrucomicrobiota bacterium
AAGACGAGATGGTGATGATCCTGACCGAGACGAAGAACGCGATGATCAAGCAATACACCAAGCTCTTCTCGATGGAGGGAGTGCGGTTGAGCGTGACGAAAGATGCGCTGCGTGCGCTGGCCGCGCAGGCCGTCACAAAAGGCACTGGTGCGCGTGCATTACGCTCGATGCTGGAGCGAATCATGCTCGATATCATGTATGAAGTGCCGAGCCGCGAAGATATCGCGGAAGTGACGATCAATCGCGCCGTTGTCGAAGGCAAAAAACTGCCGCTGATTCGCAAGAAGCAGGACAAAGACGCTGCTTAGTGTAGAGGTGGTTGTGCCAACCGCCTGACCAATGATAGGCGCTTGACACAAGCGTCTCTACAACTCAGCCGTCGTTGATGCGCGTTATCGTTATTAACACGGGTACAGAGCTGCTGCTCGGCGATGTGTTAAATACACATCTTGTTTTCATTGCCCGCGCCATCCTTCCTCTGGGGCTGCGTATCGACCGGCAGGTGACGGTGCCCGATGGAACGGCCATCAGACACGCGCTCGCGGAGGCGTCACGCGATTCCGATATCATCTTTGTCACGGGCGGCCTCGGGCCGACCACCGATGACATTACTCGGGAAGCAGCAGCAGAACTGCGGGGCGTAGAGATGCGGCGCGACGAAGCCGTCGCAAGCACGATCACAGCGCGGCTGGCGCGGAATCGCTATCCTATGACGGATCGCATTCTGCGGCAGGCAGATGTTCCCGAGGGCGCAATCGTCTTGCCTAACGACAACGGCACTGCGCCGGGACTTTATTTCCCTGCGGGCTCGAACACGCCGCATCTTTTCCTGCTGCCCGGGCCGCCCCGCGAACTACACCCGATGTTCCGCGAATCCGTCCTGCCGATTTTGCGCGGATTAGTACCGTCTGACGCGACGGCGTGCCGGGTCTTCGGCATCGCGTGCGTCGGCGAATCAATGGTGGAAGCAAAGATTGGGCGTGAATTGCTGGCCATCCCGAACCTCGAGCTCGGCTACTGCGCGCATGCGGGCGCGGTCGATGTGCGTGTGATGGGACCATTGGCCGCTGTCGAGCGCGCCGAAGAAATCATCGCGTCAGCTTTCCGAACTTCGATTTACACGCAGACAGGCGAGAGCCTCGAGCAGGTCGTTGTGCGTGCTCTGATCGAGAGGAACGAAACCGTCACAACGGCCGAGTCGTGCACCGGCGGTTTTCTCGCGCATCGACTGACTAACGTGCCCGGCGCTTCGGCAGTTTTTTTAGCAGGGGCGGTGACATATTCCAACGAAGCAAAAGCGCGACTGCTGGGGGTTGCTCCGTTGCTAATCGAGGAGCACGGCGCCGTGAGCGAACCTGTCGTGCGCGCGATGGCAGAAGGGGCGCGCGCTGCCGCACAGTCGACCTACGCGCTCGCCACCACCGGCATTGCTGGTCCTGGCGGCGGCACAGACGCCAAGCCTGTCGGGACTGTATTCATCGCGCTTGCCTCAGACGAGGGAACGCAAGTTCAGAATTTCCGGTTTATCACCGACCGACAAGCGTTCAAGCAATTGGCGACGCAACGCGTGCTCGAGATGCTGCGTCGTGCTCTTATATAATTGCTAATCCGAGCGCATTTGCGATACGCTCAGAACGTGAAAAGCGCAGTCACGTTGCTCCTCTTGATCGTAGCTTCGGGGACGGTGGGCGCGTCCCCATTCGTCGTCACAAACACGAGTGACTCTGGACTCGGATCGCTGCGCCAGGCAATTATCGATGCGAACGCCGACAGAACCACTCCCGCGCCGCATGTCATTACCTTCAACATTCCTGGCCCAGGCATCCACACGGTTACAGTGCAATCGGCTCTGCCGGCGCTCACCTCTGTCATTACAATTGACGGCTACACACAGCCTGGTGCAAAACCAAATAGCCTCGCCCTGGGAACGGATGCGGTCCTTCTGATTGAGCTAAACGGAAGCGGTCTTCCCGCGGGGCAAACTGGTATTACGTTCGGGCTCAGTTCTGGCGACGGACAGGATGTCCGTGGTCTCGTCATCAATGGCTTCACCGTCAACGTCGGCGTAACAGACGGCGGTGTGCACAGACTTCGTGGCTGCTATATCGGCACAAACGCGACCGGCACTGAGGTAGTCCTGCCGTCGTCGGGAAACTCTTCGGGCGTGAGCGTCGTCGGGCCACAGGACAGGGCTGCCTCGGCTGCGATCGGAGGACCCGCCCCGGCTGACCGGAATGTGGTCGGGTTCGATATTGGTTTCGGATCCAACTCTTTCCCGCCTTACGGGGGCGGCACCGTGCAGGGGAATTACATTGGCGTAAGCGCCGACGGTCGATCATTTATCAACCCGAGTGCCAGGGTGGTGGCATCTAAGGTCGGCATTCGGGTCGGCGGTAACACTGATGCGATGGGAAATAGTATCGCTGGAGGTGTCGCGTTGGCGGGTGCTAGCGGGACACTCCTGCAGAGAAATCTTATCGGGACCGATGCGACAGGCACGTTAGCATCGCCCGGCGCCACAGGGCTTCGTGTATTTGGCGCCAGCATTTCCCGCATCACCGTACCGACATCGAACGCGTCGGTGTGGGAGAACGTGATCATTAGCTCTAACACCTCCCAGCCGGAGGTCGTCGAAATATCTGGCGGTAATAACAACACCTTCCAACGAAACCTTATCGGCGTGGCCGCTGACGGAAAGACACCGCTAGGAAATCGACCGCAGGGGATCAGCTTCTCCAACGGCGCAGGAAGCAACACCGTCGGCGGTACAAACCCCGGCGACGGCAACGTCATCGTGTTCGCGGGCACAGCTCCGCAGGTCTGCGGTGGCATCACAAGCCTGACGGCCATTTCTGGTAACATTGATTTCAGCGGCGGCAGCAATTACATTAGCGGCAATTCTACCTCCGGCAGCGGCGGCTTGGGGATCGATCTCGGTCCGCAAGGAGTGACCCGCAACGACGCGGGCGATGCGGATAAGTTTCAGAACTACCCAGTTTTGAGTTCGGCATTATTCGCGAGCGGCACGGTCCGAGTCACAGGAACTCTCGACAGCCGGGCAAACACCGCTTTTCGCATTGAGTTGTTCGGCAACGACTTCGCGGATCCGTCTGGCTACGGCCAAGGGCAGAGTTATCTCGGCTTTACGAACGTGACGAGCGACGCGGGCGGCCACGCAGTCTTGGATGTCACGCTGCCTGTGCCGGCAAGCACGCGCGCGATCAGCTCGACGGCGACCGGGCCGGGCGGCACGTCGGAGTTTTCAGCAACGCTCTTCGCGAAGCTTCTCAATATTTCTACGCGCGCGGTTGTGGAGACTGGCGATAACATGGCCATCGCCGGTTTCATAATTACCGGTACCGACGCCAAGAAGGTGCTTCTGCGCGGAATCGGTCCCTCGCTCAAGGTCGCGGCCACCCCGTTGCGAGACCCGCTGCTCGATCTTTTCGATAGCTCGAACACTTTACTAGCGGAGAACGACAACTGGCAGGATTCGCAGAGGACCGAAATAGTCGCGACTGGCATTGCTCCGACGGACCGCAAAGAGTCGGCGGTGATAATGAGCCTGGCGCCCGGCGCCTACACGGCACAGTTGAGCGACGTCAACGGAGCCACGGGGATTGGGCTTATCGAAGTCTACGATCTAACCGAAGCGGGTCGCAATTGGCAAACATCAGCACGCGGAGTCTCGTCGGCATAGGTGACAACGTGATGATCGCCGGGTGTATCATTGCGCCAAACACCGGTCGGAGCTCGCGGATTTTGGTGCGTGGTATCGGCCCGTCGCTCTCCGGCCTTTCCAACCGGCTATCCGATCCGGTAATCGAACTTCACGATCCGAACGGCTTGCTGCTGGCCAGTAACGACGATTGGAAGGCAAACCAGGCAGAAGTTGAAGCTACCGGCATCCCACCGACCAATGATAAAGAGTCGGCGTTAGTCGCCGATCTACTGCCGAGCAATTACACCGTTGTCCTAAAGGGAAACAACAACGGCTCCGGGGTCGGGTTAGTCGAAGTCTATCGAATTCAGTAAATGACTGAGTCGACCATGTGCCGTCACGATTCCACCCGCACTGGCGTTCCGATCTTGACCTTGTTGTAGAACATCTCGGCGCTCTGCGATGGCATACGGATACAGCCGTGCGACGCCGGATAGCCGGGCAAAATACCGACGTGCATGCCGACACCGTCGCCCGTTAAGCGCATGAACCAGAGCATCGGCGCACCGACGTAGTGCGTGCCACTCGGCGCTGAATCGATCCGCACACTCACGCCGCCGCGGACCGTGCGGCCGCTCTTGTCTTTGAAATCACCGTAGACGCTGGAGCGATGGTCTTTGTCCTTCTCCATCACGTTGAAGCTGCCGGTCGGCGTCATGCCGGCGCGCTTCCCTGACG
>JALYXP010000061.1 GCA_030947045.1 Verrucomicrobiota bacterium
CGCCGCCAAAGCCGCCACTTATCAAGCAGAAGGCGATCTCCCTTCGGCAGCGAGACTGCTGGGGTCACTTTCGTCGGTAGAAGGCGACGCGAACGCCGCCATCGTGCAGAAGACACAATGGCTTTACAAGCGCCGTTTCGATGTGTTGATCCACGCTTGTCAAACGGAGCTGGCGAAACCCGGTCTTCTGGATGAGTCCACCCGCGGCTGGGTTCTGTTCACGCTCGGACTCGCGCAGGCTCGCTCGGGCGATGCGGCCGCGGCGCGAGCCTCTTTCGAGGAAGGTGCCGCGTATACTCAGAACCTGGTAACGACAACGCCTGATGATGCCTACGCTGTCGGCTATCTAGCGTTGCTGCGTGCAGCTCTGGGCGATGGTCCGGCTGCGCACCAGGCGGGAGCTCATGCGGTCGATTTAGCCGGCCGCGACGCGATGCTTCGGCCTCGAATGGAACTAATTCTAGCGCAAGTGCACGGGCTGCTTGGGGAGTCGGAGCCAGCAATCCAAGAGTTAAGGAGCCTGCTTCTTGCTCCAGGGAAAGAACTTACCCGAGCACTCCTCCGCTTAGACCCGATCTGGGACAATCTCCAATCGGATCAAGCCTTTCAGAAGCTATTGATTGACAAGCCTGACAGCTAGTGAATCAAGGGAGATTATATACTTCCACGGAGCCAATGCCGGCTACACTCCCCGCGCCCCGCACAATCGCGGTGTAAGCGCCACCCCCGGTGAGCGTCTGCACTAGAGCTGACTCGCGGTCATTGGTAGGCGCCACACCGGTAGCCTGGATCTCAGCCTGTTGCGTCTCCTTCCAGTCGTTATTCTCACGGACGATAGTCCCGTTAGCATCTCGTAATTCCAATGTTGGGTCTGGAAGTGGGTTGTTCACTCCGGCGTTACTCAGAGAGGGACCGATTGCTCGGATAACTACCTTTGTATTCGCTCCACAGATAAACCCTCCGATTAGCGCGCGATCCCCTGAACTGACATACCCGCGCGTGCTAATGTTCGCTAGCTTCGCATCAGCGGCTTGGTCTAAGTCGTAGGCCTCCACGGTGCCGAATCCAATAGTGTTATTTTTCCCTCGCAGAATGGCCGTGTAAGAAGAGTTGTTAGCCGGCAGGGTTGCGACGATCGCGGCTTCCAGATTGTTCCCAGGAGGGACGCCTGTGGCCTCCACTTCGGCTTGTTGTGAATCCTTCCAGTTATCATTCGCTGCCAACAATTTGCCGCTGCTATCACGAAGCTCGAGAGTGGGATCTGCCAGAGAATCACCAAAAGGAAGGGAAGGACCGATGCCGCGCACAACGATCTTCTTCGAACCTGTTCCCGTCACGATAAAGCCGGCGATCAGGGCGTTATCTCCTGTGCCGACCGGCAGACGCGTCGAGATGTTAGCGAGGATTTTATCCCGTACGCCGTTGGTCGCGAGCGCCGGCCTCCAGGCAGGCTGGCCGTTAGAAGCGCCGAGTAGCTTATGCAAGCCGGTGCCATCCAGGTTTACGATAAATAATTCATCTGTTTCTGCCGCCGCCGCCTGAAAATAGAATCCATTGCTGGAATTTTGCCGACCGGCATCGAAGACAAGCTGCGCTCCGTCTGGTGACCAATCCAGATTCGTGATGTACTGGCCCGGCTGGAGGCGGAATATCTCGTGGTCGCTTCGGTCGTCGATTACGCGAATCGATTGAATATCCGGATCGGGTGCGGACTTATAATTAGAGGTCGCTTGATAGGAGCGCACATAGGCGAGCTTCGTCGCTCCGGGCGAGAACTTTGGCTGGTAATCATGCTCGCCAAAAGAGGTTACTTCTCCTGTCGCCACGTTCGAGGTCCGATCACTGCGCGGAAAGGTAACCTGTTTTCCGGTCTTTGATCCCTCAGACGTAGGAGCGACAAAGAAAAGAGCGGTAGCTTCACCCATGTCGCCCGTGCTCGGTTGGCGGACATCGTTTTTTACCGGGCAGACAAGAAGATTGCCGCCGGAGGGCGCCCAATCGACTCCTTCGCCGGCGTGATGAACCCCGTCGCGAAAAACGCTGGTGAAAACCAAGGCCTGAGAGCCGCCTTCTCCGTCCGTGCGAAAAATCTGTAACGTCGGCGTAGTCGTCTGGCTCGCGTTCGGCGCCCCGGACGCATAGAGGGAGTTCACCGCCATCAAGGTCCGATCGGGCGAGTAGGCTTTATAGAATGCGGCGACGTAAGTGTAGGCCTGATTGAACGGGTTCACGTTGTCCTGGAAATGTGTCACTTGGGTGACTGCTCCCGTGGCCGGATTGGCGGAGAAAACATTCTGACTGAGTTGATTGGCCCGAGCCGGATCTACTTTAGTGATCGAATAGAGCAGGCCGTCGTGCGACCACGTGGGGAGGACTTGATTTGGTACGCCCCCACTGAACTCTGTATCCCCTGAACCGTCTGGATTAAGGTAGCGGAGCTTCCCGACCTGCTGCGCCCCCGTCCCTTCCGCACGGATATACAAAATCTGGGCGCGTGCAGCTGGTAGCACCACGTTGCCAATAGCTAAAGAACAGAACAAAAGCGGTAGGAGAGAGGAGCGCCGCGCGAATGGTTGATGGTTAGCTTTCATAGAGTGTTTTATCCTTCTTAGCCTTGGAGCTCGCTACCGGAGGTTATAGACTTCAACTACGCCGATCCCGGTCGTATCTCCCAGGCCACGCACGACTGCGGTGTAACTGCCGGCGGTCAGTGTGACAACCAGCGCAGACTCGCGATCATTCTTCGGAGCGATGCCGGATGCCTGAAGCTCCGCCTGCTGCGTGTCCTTCCAGTCGTTATTCGCGCGCACGACTACACCATTACTATCCCGCAGCTCCAGGGTTGGATCGAGCAACGGGCTATTTACGCCGCTTTGGGCGAGCGACGGGCCAATGGCGCGGACAACCACTTTGGTGTTCGGACCCGAGATGAAGCCGCCGATCAAAGCGTTGTCTCCAGTACCGACCAGGCCGCGGGTGCTGATGTTGGCCAGCCGCGAGTCCACTGATTGATCGAGGTCGTAAACTTCAACGACGCCTCTCCCGGTGGTGCCGTTCTTGCCGCGAAGGATGGCTGTGTAAGAGGAGTTATTCGCCGTTAGGCTCGCGACGATGGCAGACTCGAATTGGTTACTTGGCGGAATACCTGTCTTCTCGATCGCTGCCTGCTGCGTGTCTTTCCAGTCATCATTGAACGCAACCAATTGGCCGGTGCTATCCCGCAGCTCAAGCGTTGGATCGGCTAGGGCGCCTGCGACACCGAGCGACGGGCCGATCCCGCGAATGATTACGCTCTTTGGGTTTGTGCCAGTGACGATGAAGCCGCCGATGAGAGCGTTGTCGTTGGTGCCGACAGGCAGGCGGGTGGCAATGTTACCGAGGGTCGCTTCCTGCACTCCGTTCGGGCTGATATTCATCCGGAAAACCGTGCCGTGTCCGCCGGGGCCGGAGAGGCTGGTCGTGCCATAGAAGTCGCCGTTCCGGCCTTGAATCAGCGCGGCAGAGGGGTAGGCGCCTTTGGTTCCATCACTCGGGAACTCGTATAACTGCGTCAACACACCGGCCGGCGTCATCTTGAAAATCGTGCCAAGGTTAGCATATCCGTTGTAGGTCGTGCCGTAGAAGTTGCCATCGCGGCCCTGAACTAAAGCTCCGCGCGGGGAGTTTCCGTTCGAGCCATCGAAGTTGACGAGAGTGGTTAGCTCCCCCGCCAGGGTGAGACGAAAAACGGTGCCGGCATAGTTCGCGTTGGGCCGGCTGCCGCCGCCCGAGGTGGTACCGTATAAGTTACCATCCGTGCCTTGGATTAACTCGGCCGTGGGCGTAGCGCCGTTAGGACCGGTGAACACGGCCAGAACCGTGACATTTCCACTAGGAGTCATCTTGTAGATAACGCCGCTATTGTTGGAGCCGCCCCTGGCTGCCCCGTAGAAATTACCGTCACTGGCTTGGAGGAGAGCGGAACGAGGGTTCCCCACATTTGGATCCTTGAAGACGGCGAGCTGCGTATAGGCACCCGAAGGTGAGATCGCATAGACCGATCCGGAGTTGTCAAAACCCTGCGAGGTCGTGCCATAGAAAATCCCATCGCGCCCTTGAATCAACGCGGCCTCGGGATTGGTGCCCAGGCCATACCCGCCCGTAAAAGTATGGATGGCGCCCAACGCCCCGCCCGGAGCGAAACGAAAGACGGTGCCGCGACCGTTCCCTCCCTGGAAGTTCGCGCCGTAAATGGAACCATCGCTGCCTTGGACAAGCCCATTGGGACGGCTGCCAACTGGGTTCGCATCATTCTGGTAGGCGAAGGTGTACTGCGTGCTCAAAGCACCAGCGGGCGTGAGTTGGAAGATCGTGCCTTCGGTCGACCGGTCGGCGGAAAGCGCACTCGTCGTGCCATAGAAATTGCCATCGCTGCCGAGGGTGAGCGCCGTGTAAGGGGTATCGCCGTTGGTGCCATCGAAATTCACCATCGTGCTGACGGTGACGGCTTGGGCGCGGGCGGATTGCGGAAGCGCGGCGGCGACGAGAGCAACTGCAGCGCCGAGGAGGAGCGAGGACCGTGTAAGGATGTTCATAGATGGGTGGTTCCGTGGGGTCGGATGCGTCCGACGCATTTCCACGCGAGAATGAATCTACCAGCGGCTCCCAGTGTGCCTATACGCCGATCGGCGTATGCCGCGCTTGACGTGCTTTCCGCTCTGAGCGTAAAAGAGAG
>JALYXP010000072.1 GCA_030947045.1 Verrucomicrobiota bacterium
TCGTTTCGCCGCGCCTTCTGCCGCAGCTCGGGGCAATGGTGAATCGCTTCCGCCGCAATCTCCGTTTCGCGTTACTCGTCGCGGGGCTTGGTCTCGCGCTCGTGGCGTTGGCGCAGCCGCGCTGGGGTTACACTTATGAAGAGGTGAAACGGAAAGGGTTGGACCTGATCATCGCGGTCGACACGTCGCGAAGCATGCTCGCGAACGATGTTCCGCCGAACCGACTGCAGCGAGTAAAGCTCGCGGGCCAGGATCTCATTAACGAACTGCGTGGCGATCGCGTCGGTCTCATCGCGTTCGCGGGGCGCGCTTTTCTGCAAGCGCCGCTCACAATCGACTATGATGCCGCGACAGAAGCCCTGACGGATCTCGATACGAACGTGATCCCCGAAGGCGGGACGAACATTTCAGAAGCGATCACGCTGGCGGTGAAGACGTATGGAAAATCCGCCGTTGGGAACCGCGCACTGATCATCTTTACCGACGGCGAAGATCTCGCGGGCGAGTCCGTCGCGGTCGCGAAAACCGCCGCTGATGCAGGCGTGCGAATCTTTACCGTCGGCGTAGGCACTCCCGAAGGTTCCTTGATTCCACTGGGCGCGCAGAGCGGCGGCACGGCTTTCGTGAAGGATCCGAATGGGCAGGTGGTGAAGTCGAAGCTCGACGAAGGAAAACTGCGCGAAATCGCCCAGGTCACGGGCGGGATGTTCTTTCCGCTCACTAACGGTCCCGAGACAATGCGGCAGTTGTACGCGGAGGGATTGAGCAAGATGCAGGCGGCGGAGATCGATGCGCGCATGTCGCAGCAGCCGATCGAGCGGTATCAATGGCCACTCGGCGCGGCGCTGCTCGCGCTGGCGGCGTCGATGTTGATTAGTGAACGCACACGGCACCGGCGCTCTTCTGTCAAGAACGGCGGTCATAGACCGCCGCTACAGGGTTCAACCGCGAGCGCGGTGCTGATACTTTTGCTCGCTGGATCGCTTCGTGCGAACGCAGCGTCTCCGGGTCTCGACGCTTACCGTGCCGAGCGTTTTCCCGAAGCATACGCGCAGCTGCAGCAGACGCTGGAGGCGCATCCGGATAGTCGCGCGACCGACAAAATCCAGTTCGATGCGGGCGCAGCGGCTTACAAGATGAAGGAATACGCGAAAGCGTCGCAGTCCTTCAGTCAGGCGTTGCTCTCACCCGATGTGCAACTGCAGGAGCGGAGCCATTACAATCTCGGCAACACGCTCTATCAGCGCGGCGAAACGCAGAAGAGCAATGAGACGAAGCTCACTGACTGGACGAATGCGCTGCAGCATTACGATGAGGCTTTGAAGATCGATCCGAAGGACAAGCAGGCGAAGGAGAATAGCGAGTTCGTCAAAAAGAAAATCGAGGAGCTGAAGAAGCAGCAAGAGCAAAAGCCTTCGCCAACTCCGACGCCTTCCCCTTCTCCGTCGCCGAATCAGAAGGACAAAAAAGATCAGAAGGATCAGAAGCAGGACGACAAGGACAAGAAAAAGCAGGACCAGCAATCCAAGCCCGACGACCAGCAGAAAGATCAGCAGCAAAAAGATTCGAACGAAAAAGGCGACGGAAAAAAGGATGAGTCGAAGCCGGGCGAAAGCCCTTCACCATCGCCCGGCGAGAAGCAGGGCGAATCGCCGACTCCTTCACCATCACCGTCTGCCGGAAAAGATGGACAGCCATCGCCATCCTCCGGTGACAAATCCGGACAGCCTTCCCCTTCTCCGAGTGCCGGCGAAGGCAGTCCTTCACCATCGCCGGGCGAAGGTGAACAGGGCCAGTCGCCGACTCCTTCGCCAGCCGACAACAAGGGCGAAGGCAGCGAGGGCAACGGCGCTAGCCCGACGCCCGCACCTCCAAGCACGCCTGCAAAAAAACCGAGCGGCGACGTTAAAGGAGCACCGCAGGATCAGCCCGAGCAGAAAGCTGACGGTCAGCTCGCCGAGACGGAGCAAACGGAAGATGGGCAGATGAGCGAGCAACAGGCCGAGCGTCTACTGCGCTCGATGAAGGACGAGGAGCAGCGCGTTCAGCTCGATGAACGCAAGCGCGTCCGTCGTGTCTATAAGGATTGGTAGGTCGGCGCCGAGTTTCCGAGCGATGATCCAGTTGCCAATGATTCGAAATTTTCGAGCGGGCTGCACCGCGCTTTTCATCTGCGCGGCGACAGCCATGGCCTCGGCCGCGGAGCCGAGCGTGACCGCTGTTCTGAGCAGCTCGCAGACCGCGCTCGGCCAGCCGGTGCAGCTCGAAATTCAGGTGACGGGAACGGCTAATCCGAAGCCGCCGACTGATATCGTCGTCGATGGCCTCGACATCCGATCCGCGGGCGTGTCGCGGCAGTATCAGATGCAGAATTTTAGCGTGAGCTACAGCTTCACCTACAACTACACGATCATGCCGCTGAAGGCCGGCACGTTCAAAATCCCACCGCAAACCGTGGACGCCGGCGGAAGGTCGCTTCGCACGCCGGAGTTGACGTTGACCGTCGTCGCATCGGCAGCGCGACCTGGTCGGTCGGGACGCGACCCGAACGTCGCTGCCGCTGAACCCGGCAAAGGTAATTTCCTCGAGCTGCTCGTGCCAAAGACGACCGCCTACGTCGGCGAGATGATACCGACACAGCTCCGTCTCGGCGTGAATCCGCGCACGCCGCTGGAGTCGTTAGGCAACAATGGTGTCCAGATTCCGGGCCAGGGATTGACGATGCAAAAAATCCCGGAGCCGCGCCCGACCATGGAGGTGGTCGGCGGCCAGTCGTATCAGCTCGTGATTTTTAAGACCGCGATCGCATCCGCACGTAGCGGAAAGCTTGAGATCGGTCCGGCAGAACTGAATCCGGTCGTCCGCGTGCCGCGGAATCAGCAACGCAACCCCAGCCTGCCGCGCGATCTTTTCGACGACCCCTTCTTTAACAACTTCTTTAACGATCCGGCATTTGCGCCGTCGGTCGCGAAAGAGATCAAGCTGAAGAGCCAACCGGTGACGCTCGACGTGAAACCGTTGCCGCCAAATGCGCCGCCCACGTTCTCCGGCGCGGTCGGCACGTTCACGATGAAAGTGGACGCGGCGCCGAAGAAGGCGAAGGCAGGGGATCCGATCACGGTCACTGCAACAATCAGCGGGCGCGGCAATTTCGATCGTGTGACGGCGCCGACCCTACAGGACGAGAACGGCTGGCACGCGTATCCGCCTAACGACAAGTTCAAGCAGGACGATGACGTCGGAATCAGCGGCGATAAGACGTTCGAAATCGTGCTGAGCGCGAACGAACGGAAGAACAAGCTGTCGCCGTTCGTCTTCATCTTTTTCGATCCGGTGAAAGAGACTTATGTCACGTTGCGAAGCGACGCCATTCCATTGGTGATCGACGGCCCGGCACCGAAGCCGGCTGCAACGGTCCCGACGGCGGCCTCCGGGACGCCGAGTGCTTCGCCGACACCTGCAGCTAAGCCGGATAGCCAGGACATTCTGTATCAGCTAACGGAGCGACCGGCAGGCCGGGCGACATTCCAGCCTCTCTACGAGCGCCGGAATTTCTGGCTCGCGCAGCTTCTGCCCCTGCTCGCCGTTGCCGGCTTCATCGCCTGGCGGCTGCGCCAGGCGCGGCTGGCGGATCGCGTGGCGCAGCGTGTTGCAAAACTGCAACAGGAAGCAGCGGAGTTGCAGCGAAAACTCCGGCGCGATGGGCAGACCGCGGAGCAATATTTCGCCGATGCGTCGCGCGCAGTGCAGATTCGCACAGCGCTCGCGCGTAATGTAGACCCGAACGTGGTTGACGCGGCTGCGGCCGCGTCTGCGTTTCGATTGGATGAGCAGGCGCGTGCGCGCTTGCAGCAGTTGTTCGATCGCAATGACGAGCTGCGTTACAGCGGCGGGCGCAACGGGGGCGCGGAACAAGTGCCCGCCGAAAGTCGACGCGAGATTCTCGAGCTCGTGGAGAGCATGCACGTATGAAGCCGCTTCAGACTTTTGCAGCTCTGCTTATCGCGTCGGTTTTGCTCGCGAGCTCTGCCTCCGCGCAGCAGAGCGACGGCTTTGCGAAGGGAAATGAAGAATATGCGGCCGGCAAATTCCGCGAAGCGATCGAGCTTTACGACGGCGTCGTTCGGGACGGCCAGCTCAGCGCCGCGCTCTTTTACAATCTCGGTAACGCCTGGTATCGCGCGGAAGACTTGGGCCGCGCGATTTTGAACTACGAACGCGCTCTCGCGCTTCAGCCGCGACATCCCGAAGCGTTGGCCAACCTGCGGCTCGTGCGCGACAAGGCACGAGCGCTGGAACTTCGGCAAACTTCAGCGGAACGCCTTTTTGCTCACG
>JALYXP010000073.1 GCA_030947045.1 Verrucomicrobiota bacterium
GAGACGGTCTCGAAATCGACCACAAAGGCCGGTTGGCCGATGGCAGTTAAATGGCTCACGTGTAGCGAGACGGTGGCGCGCAGTGATGGGACTTCGGGGTGGACGACGGTGAGGCGTTTCGCTTCGCCGTGGGCTGGTTTGTGGCGAAGCGATTCGCTCCAGTGCGCTTTGAGCGCGCCGCACGCCTCCTGGAGCCTCTCCGGTAGGCGCAGCGGCGGCGCCTTGAGATGGCGGCTAGCCGTTCCTAGCGTCCAGCGTGCGCACTGTTCGCGGGCGGCCCGGTTCGCCTCTGCGATCTGCAGGTCCCAATCCACGATGCAAACTGCGGGTGCCGCGCGCCGCACGAGACTGCGCAGTTCTTCGCGCACGGCACGTTCCTTCTCCACTTCGCGGACGCGACGCAGGGCAGCATCGATTTGCGGGTAGAGACGATCGAGGAGCGCGATCTCTTCGTCGCTAAAATCGGGCTCACCGTCTGCGCGGCAGAGGGAGAAGATCGCCCAGGGCGGCGGGTTGCGGTTTTCCCAGAAAAAGATTCCAGCCGCGTGGCGGAAACCGACCACCTGCATTACCTCGCGATAGAAGCGTGTCTCTCTTAGCTCCTTCTCCGGAGGAAGAATTTCGCGCGTGTTAACGAAGCGGATACCTGGATTCGCCAACAAGGTAGGCATGCCGGGGTGTTGCTGGACAAAAACTGTCTCCATGACTTCGCGATCAAACTCAAAGCCGCGTGAGTCGAGTGTGTAATTGGGTACAACGAGCCCGCCCCTGCGCAGCACCCTAAGCCAGACGTTTACGAAATCACATCGCACGCTGTTCCGGAGCAGAGCGAAGACAGCCTTGATGAGTGCATCGCCGTTCAGGGCCGCTTGCAATGCGGTGAGCGAACGGTCCACCGCCCGCAAGGACCGAGCGGCGGTCGCACTCTGGGGTAACGCCACGGCCTTGGTCTTAGCAGGCGGAGCGCTGCCGCGACAAGCAACATTGTTGCAAAACAGAGTGCCCTCTTTTGTGACTTTAGTTTGCTGGGGGCCAACGCTGCCCAGCCGGTATGTTCGTGACCTAACGAATAGATGAAAGGAATTACTAACATGAAAGAACTCAATCTTCAGGCGGACATGTCGCGCCGCTGTCATATCATTGCAGCTTATCTCACCGTAGCGTTCGCGACCGCGCTCTGCGTGTGGCCAGGAACTGCTTTCGCCGCTCCACCGCAGGCGCAATACACCCTGCACGAGCTTGGCGGCAGACGGGCTAACCAGATCAGTTCGTCCGGTGAAGTGGTCGGCAGTAAGACGATCGCAAACGGGCTCTACCACGCGGCATTTTGGCCGAGCACGGCGAGCGCGCCGGTCGACCTCGGCTCATTGCCTGGATTCCTTAGCACCGCTCTCGATGTAAATCCCCGGCGCGAGATCGTGGGACTCTCTGCCAGCCCGGATTTTTCCATCGACCGGGCGGTATATTGGGCAGCCCCTTATAGCGCTCCAGTGGAGCTCCGCGGTGTAGCCACCGGTTTCTCCGCCGAAGCGTATGGCATCAATCCCGCCGGCCAAATCGTAGGCCAATCATTCAACGCGGAGTACACCGTCGCGAAGGCGGTGTTTTGGCGGAGTGGAACAGCCGCGCTGGTCTATCTGCGCCAGCTAAACGATGACTTTCCGCTCAGCGAGGCCACGGGCATCACTCCTTCCGGCAGCATCGTGGGCACAGCTTGCGATGCCTCTAACATTCAATGCTATGTCACCTACTGGGCCAGCAGCACGAGCAGACCAGTCGCGTTGGCGTCACCAGCGGGCGAATTCATTTACACCACGACGACGCTTCCAAGTCACTCGATTAATAATGCCGGCAGGATCGTGGGCTATGCCTACAATGCCGACAACTCCGCCACCCGCGCTGTCTTCTGGGCCAGCGCTTCCAGCCCTGCGGTAATCCTGAGGACTACTGGCGAATTCTCCAATGCAATCGCGGCATCCATCAGCGAGAACGGCGAGATCGTGGGACAGGCATTTAACGGCGATTTCACCAAACAACATCCCTTCCTCTGGCCCACTGCCACCAGCCCCGGTATCGACCTGACGACCTTCTTCCCGGCTGGCTCCAACTGGGACTTGGATAACGCCTTCGTAACCAGCGTGAACAATCGCGGTGAAATCGTGGGCAGCGGATCGTTCACCGATGGAAGCGTCCACAACTTCGTCCTCGTCCCGGTGCACGGGCATCAATAAGGGTTTCCGCGGCCGCGCTAAATCTCTTTGGTAGGAACAATGTGGGTCCAGGGCGACGCTTCGAAGTGAGGAATCAGCAGCGCAGGAGCACCGCCTCATTGCAGTTGAAGATTCGAACGGAAACGCCACGTGCAAGCTTGATCCCTCTAAGCCGCCCGCTAGCCTCGGTCCCGTGCAGGATGTCCCAGGGACATTGCGGAGTGGGGGCGTGCCTTTCGGGACGACGCATTGGAGCGTCATCGCCGAGGCGGGCGAGTGTGACAGTTCCGCGCAAGCCGCCCTGACCCAACTGTGCCGCAATTACTGGCCACCGCTCTACAGCTGTGTCCGGCGACGTGGTTACAATCGCGACGACGCGCAGGATCTTGTGCAGGGCTTCTTCGCACAGTTCCTTGGCCACAAAGCCTACGCGCAGACCGATCGCCGGAAGGGGAAATTCCGCACCTTCCTCATTGCCTCTTTGAAACATTACATGGCAGACGTCTGGGATCGTGAGCGCGCACGGAAGCGCGGCGGCGATCTGGAGTTTGTCCTCCTAGACGAAGACATACAGGAAGCGGAGACAAGATGGGCGCATGAAGCCTCCGGCGCGATGATGAATGAAGACCGGCAGTATGAGCAGGGATGGGCCGCCGCTCTAGTCGAACGGGCGTTGCGGCGACTGAGCGCGGACTACGCGACGGAGTCGAAGAGAGAAGTCTTCGCGGCGTTGAAGCCCTTCTTGTGCGGCGGCGCCGGTTTGCCGACCCAGGAACAAATCGCGGCCGATCTGCGGATGCCGATAGAAACGCTGCGCAGTCATTTGTCGCGTCTGCGCGCGCGCTATCGAGAGCTGTTGCGGGATGAAGTGACCCGCACCGTGAGTGAAGCGGATGATGTGGACGCCGAGCTGCGTCATCTGTGCGAGATCCTGACTGTGGGCTGCTGAGGGCTCTGAGATGATCGCTGCCGAGCAAGAGATCACGCGCTGCGATCTCTGCGGCGCGGCCCTCACGAGGATTGCGACGGAGTCGGGCTGTTTGCACTGCCTTCTGCGTGCGGGCCTCGATGACGTTTGCAGCGACGGGAACGGGACGCGCCGGTTTCAACACTACGAGCTTTGCCTGCGCGAAGATGGCGCGCTGCACGAGCTTGGTCGCGGCGCGATGGGCGTGACTTATCAGGCACTCGACACTTCACTGAACCGCGCCGTCGCATTGAAGATTATCCAGAGCGACTTGCGGGTGAGTAACGGCGAAACGCACGAGCGTTTCATGCGGGAAGCGCGCGCGGCTGCTTCCCTGCGGCATCCGAACGTCGCGACCGTCTATCATTTCGGCATTCGGGAGGAAAGCGGCCAGTGCTTTTGCGCGATGGAATTGATCGAAGGCGAAACCCTCGATGATCGCGTTCGCCGGACAGGCCCGCTGAATGTGCGCAGTGCAGTTGAGATCGCGCGCCAGATCGCGGCGGCGCTCGCCGAAGCAGAGAAACGGGGACTCGTTCATCGCGATCTCAAACCCGCCAACATCATGATTCAATCCCTCGAGGCCGACGAAGCAAAGCCGTCGCATCTCACGGTAAAGATCATCGACTTTGGAATAGCTAAGGCGCTTGCCGAGACCCCGGATGCAAGGGTTCTGACCTGGAACGGCTTTATCGGCACGCCGGCGTTTGCCAGTCCCGAGCAATTCGCCCATGCACCGGTGGATGTGCGCTCCGACATTTACTCGTTAGGCGCGACTCTCTGGTATTTGCTGACGGGCCACATGCCGTTTGGCGATCGCGTGCGCGGGCGCAACGGATACGCGGCGGTTGCGCCACCGGTCCACCAATTGAAGGCGGCCGGTGTTCCACACTCTTTGCGCTCGCTCCTCGTTACCATGCTCGCCGGCGAGCCAGCAGCGCGTCCCGGCGTGCTCGACCTAACGAGTAGGCTGGAGCGCATCAGTGCGCAGGTCGCCGACTCGAGAAGGTCGGTGCGGCGATTGGTCCTGACGGGGGCGCTCATAGCCCTTGCCGCAGCCGCATTCTTCCTCGTTCATTTCAACAACCCGCGACAGACGGATGAGACTCGGTCGCGAATTAACTCGGCGGAAACCCGTTTAGCCGGGCCAGAGAGGCACCGGGCTGAAGCAGTGGGAACGTCGAATCCGGAAGCGCATGAGGCCTACTTAAAAGGCCGTTACTTTTGGAACAAGCGCTCGCTCGAAGGTTATGAAAAGGCGATCGGCTACATGAGGCACGCGCTCGAACTCGATC
>JALYXP010000087.1 GCA_030947045.1 Verrucomicrobiota bacterium
TTGTTTTGCCGGCGCCTTTGCAGGCGAGTTCTGCCGGTAGGGGCGATCGTCGCCGCCCCTTCTGCGGGAGCCGCCGCGGGGTCGCCGCGAGCCTCTCCCGGATCCTTGAGATGCCATAATGATCCTCTTTTATTACCGAATTGTAGTTAGGGCGGAGCGCATCGGATGATGCCCGGACCGCAGCACGCGGACCTCGAAAGGTCCATGCAAGTCGCTTGGGAGCAGTCTGCGTCGCTGCGGTTAACTCCGCCGCCTCAAGTCGGGAACCGTTCTGAGATGACCGGCGCACCGCATCAGTGAACCAGCGAAACTGCAGAGACGCGAACATTCGCGCAGGTAACTCCGACAGGCAGAATCTCCGAAAAAAGCGGACGCGCGGGGATTCAAGGAACATTCCCGACATCGGCGGGAATATGGGGGCGAGACGGTGCCTTGGCAAGCCGTTCGTTAGGCGCGCGGTTTCGTCGCGCGATACCACTCGATGAACTTCGGCAGGCCAGCGGCAAGCGGCGTGGTGGGGCGATACCCGAGAAGCTTCTGCGCCTTAGAAATGTCGGCACACGTTAGCGGGACGTCGCCGGGCTGCTGCGGCAGGACGTTGATCTTTGCTTTGCGTCCGAGCGCTTGCTCGATCGCCGCAATCAGTTCCCGCAACTCGATGGTCTGACTTTCGCCGAGATTGAAGATGTCGAAGAGCGGACCGTCGTAATCGAGCGCCGCCATCAGGCCTTGGATGATATCGTCTATATAAGTGTAGTCACGCCGCGTGGAGCCGTCGCCAAACTGGTCGATCGGCTGCCCGGCGTCGATCCGCCGGGTGAATTGATGGATCGCGAGGTCGGGACGCTGCCGTGCGCCGTAAACGGTGAAGAAACGCAGTGCGACCACGCGCATTTTGTAGAGGTGCGAATAGGTCGAGCAGAGGAATTCACCTGCAATTTTTGTGGCAGCGTACGGACTGATCGTCTGCGTGAGATGCATCTCCTCGGAGAACGGCGCGGTCTTGCAGATGCCGTACACGGAAGAACTCGACGCGAAGATGAATCGCTCAATTCCCACTGCTCGGGCGGCTTCCAAAAGGTGCAGCGTGCCGTTCACATTTGTGTCGTAATACAGCTGCGGCGCGGTGATCGATGGCCGCACGCCGGCGCGTGCCGCAAGGTGCGCGACCGCATCAAATTTCTCGCGATGGAACAGCCCACGCACGGACTCACCGTTGCGCAAATCAAGCTGATGGAAGCGAATGGCGTCCGCGACGGCGGCGATATTAGCTCGCTTGATCTGCGGATCGTAGAAGTCGTTCAGGTCATCAAGAATCGAAACCTCATGTCCGGCCGTGAGGACTTTTTCGACTAAATGAGAACCGATGAATCCGGCGCCGCCCGTCACGAGGATTCGCATCGCGCGACCGTAGAGACGATCTTTTGCACCGGCAAGATGGAATGGCGCGGCAGTGCGATTGTCTTGCTTGATTTTGGAGCCCTGGTCTCGATAGCCAGCAGAAAGCGTCGCAAACCGAAAAACGCGCTGTAAAATTTGACGACTCGAGCGCGTGTGCGAAGATGGCCGTCCGCTGCCGGACAGCGGGTCGCCATTGCGATAAAATCTTCGAGCAATTGATGATTTTTCGTTGACGGCAAAACCGCACCGGCTAATGTGCTCATCCCGCGAGACTGCGGCTTCGGAGTTCCCGAAGTGTTCTTCCCCTCTGGCTCACGTCCGAGCCGACGTTCGTTTCAATACGATGTCGGTTTGTACTGCGGCGGAAGCGGTGCAGAACAATTGATCTTTGACAGTGCAATTCTGGATTTCGCAATCACGACAAGACAAGAGCGAAGTCAGAAGGTGGAAGTAGATAGTCAGCGAAGATTGAATTGTGCGTTATACGTCGAGTTTCTTTGATTAAAAATTTTCCCGCACCGGTTCGCAAGAACTGCGAGGGAATCTTAATTAAGAAGTAAGATCGGACGAACACCGCGAGGCGAACATGGGACTTCGGCAATAGCCGAGGCGACAGTAGCTGAGCGGTATAGAATGGTCAGATTTCAGCTTCCTTTTCGTTAGCGAAAAGGGGCGCAAACTTTGTCCGGTGGCAGTAATGACACCGGCTCCAAATTTTTACGGAGAGTTTGATTCTGGCTCAGAACGAACGCTGGCGGCGTGGATAAGACATGCAAGTCGAACGGAGTTACTTTTGTAGCAATACAAAAGTAATTCAGTGGCGAACGGGTGCGTAACACGTGGGCAATCTGCCGAGAAGTGGGGGATAGCTCGCCGAAAGGCGAATTAATACCGCATATGATCAGCTAAGACATCTTAGCGACATCAAAGCCGGGGTAACCTGGCGCTTCTTGATGAGCCCGCGGCCTATCAGCTAGTTGGTGAGGTAACGGCTCACCAAGGCTTTGACGGGTAGCTGGTCTGAGAGGACGACCAGTCACACTGGAACTGAGACACGGTCCAGACACCTACGGGTGGCAGCA
>JALYXP010000096.1 GCA_030947045.1 Verrucomicrobiota bacterium
GCGCTTCCCACCAGGCCGCGATGACCTGCGACGAAAATCTTTTCCCGTTTATCCATCAATGCGCGAACGCCGTTTACCGTTTCCTTTTTTAGGACGATGCGCAATCCTCAGTTCGTGGCGACCGGACGATCCAGATTGCAGGTACAGAAGACATACAAGCTCTACATCGGAGGGAAGTTCGTGCGCGGCGAAAGCGGCCGGATCTCGGCGGCTAGCGGCAGAGGGGACGCGGTGCTCGCAAATTACTGTCGTGCGTCGCGAAAAGATTTCCGTGATGCGGTCGTTGCGGCACGTGGTGCGTTTGCTGGTTGGTCGAAACAGAGCGCCTACCTGCGCGGTCAGATACTCTATCGCGCAGCAGAAATGCTTGAGATGCGGCAGGGCGAATTGCGCGATGAACTTAGCCGCGCGGGCGCTCGTCGCGGCGAGGCCGAAGCGGAGACGACGCTCGCGATCGACCGCCTCGTGCATTACGCGGGTTGGACCGACAAATTCAGCCAGATCTTCAGCGCCGTGAATCCGGTGGCGAGCCCGCACTTCAATTTCACGATGCCGGAGCCGACCGGAGTGGTCGTTGTTGTTTGCCCGGACGAGCCTTCCCTTACCGCGCTGGTCTCGCTTGTCGCCCCGGTGATCCTCGCGGGAAACACGGCGATCGTCCTCGCATCGATGACAAAGCCGCTGCCCGCGCTGACGTTTTCGGAGATCATTGCGACGAGCGATTTGCCCGGGGGCGTGGTGAACATTCTCGCGGGCGATCGCGCCGAGCTGGCGCCGCATTTCGCGAGCCACATGGATGTGAATGCGATCGTCGATGCTTGTGGCGACGAGGAGATCGGGCGCGAATTGCAGCGCGGCGGCGGCTATAATGTGAAGCGTTATGTGCGGCGCGATCTCACTCCCGCGATGTGGCGCACGGAGGCGGCGGAGAGCCCGTATTGGATTCTCGATTCGGTCGAGATGAAGACGGCCTGGCATCCTATGGGCGTCTAGCGGCAGTGCGCGCTCTCCTTCTTGTTCTTGATAGCGTAGGCATCGGCAATGCGCCTGATGCGGCCGCGTATGGAGACGCGGGTGCCAACACTCTCGGTCACATCTTCGCGCAAGTGCCTGAGATCCGGCTGCCGAATCTCTGCTCGTTAGGCTTACCGGCGCTTCTCGAGAGCGACCGCGGCACGACTGAGTATCGCGCGAGCTATGGGCGCATGACGGAACGCTCCGCCGGAAAAGATACGACAACCGGCCACTGGGAACTCGCAGGCGCGGTCTTGTCGGAGCCGTTTGCGGTCCACGAGCGTTTTCCAGACGAGCTGGTGCACGCGATTGCGAACGAAGCAGGCGTCCAGTTCATCGGGAACTACGCGTGCAGCGGCACAACCATCCTTGAGGAACTCGGAGCCGAACACGTCCGCACGGGCAAACCGATCCTTTACACGTCGGCTGATTCCGTTCTGCAGATCGCCGCGCATGAAGCGGTCCTTCCGATCGAGCGGCTCTACGAAATCTGCACAATCGCGCGGAAGCACGCTGACGCTGCTCGCATCGGACGGGTAATCGCGCGGCCATTCGAAGGCGACGAAGGGAGGTTCGTTCGGACACCTCGACGGCACGATTTTTCAATGAAGCCGCCCCGCACCGTGCTCGACGCGCTTGAGGACGAAGGCGTCCGCGTCACAGGTGTCGGTAAAATCAGTGATATCTTCGCGGGGCAGGGTGTGACGCAATCATTCTCTACGGCCTCGAACGCCGAAGGCATGGAGCGCATCGCGCAGCTGTGGAATGAACGGGCGCGCGGACTCATTTTCGCGAATTTGGTCGACTTTGACATGCTGTTTGGCCATCGCCGCGATGTTGCGGGCTATGCGGCTGCGCTACAAGAATTTGACCGCTGGCTCGGCGGATTTCTTTCGCAGGTCGAGGCTGAAGACCTTGTCATAATCACAGCCGATCATGGGAACGATCCGACATTCCGTGGCACCGACCACACGCGCGAGCAGGTTCCTTTGTTTGTGTTGCATTCCGGCGGCGCGCAGCATCTCGGGACGAGAAGCGGTTTTGCCGACGTCGCAGCGACACTTGCCGAATACTTTAAGCTTCCAGCTGCGTGGCCCGCGGGGTGCTCGTTTCTAAGCGCAACAGCACCGCGAATTTAAATGCATATTCCTAGCTTGATTGAGAAAAAACGCGATGGCGCGGAGATGACTGCCGAGGAGATCGATTTCCTCATCGACGGCTTCATCGATGGGAGCGTGGCCGACGCGCAGATGAGCGCCTGGGCGATGGCAGTGTTCTTTCGTGGAATGACCGGCCGCGAGACGCGCCATCTTACACAGGCGATGATCAATAGCGGCAGCGTCCTCGAATATCCTGAGGGCTCGCCAGCGAAGATCGACAAACATTCCACCGGCGGAGTGGGCGATAAGACTTCGCTCGTCCTCGCGCCGCTGCTCGCGTGCGCCGGCGAATGGGTGCCGATGATTTCGGGACGCGGCCTGGGTATCACCGGTGGGACGCTCGACAAGCTCGAGAGTATTCCGGGATTCAACATTCACATCGATGAGCGACGCGCTCTCGCGCAGCTAAAAAGCATCGGCGTTTTCATGATCGGGCAAACAGCCGACATTTGCCCGGCGGACAAGAAACTCTACGCGCTTCGTGACGTCACTGGCACGGTCGCGTCGCAAGCGTTAATCGTCGCGAGCATCATGAGCAAGAAGCTCGCGGAGTCGCTCGACCGTCTCGTGCTCGACGTGAAATTCGGCCGCGGAGCGTTCATGAAAACGCGCGCTGAAGCCGAGCAGCTGGCTTCCTCGCTGAAGGAAGTCGGCAAGCTGATGGGCGTGAAAGTTTCCCATGTATTGACGCCGATGGACGAACCGCTCGGCCGTGCGGTCGGTAACGCCCTTGAAGTCGCCGAGTGCGTCGAAATCCTGCAGGGTGGCGGGCCGGCAGATACCGTCGCGCTTGTCCTGGATCTGGCCGCGAAAGTGTCGAGCGCGTCGCGCAAAAAACTCGCGGGGTGGCTCGCGGACGGGACGGCGTGGAAGAAATTCGTCGCGATGGTTTATGCGCAGGACGGCGACGCAACGGCGCTCGAGAAGATCACCGATGTGCATAAGGCGCCGCTTATTCACCCGCTGTGCGCGCACGCGGCAGGCACGGTCACGAAGATGGATGCGGAGATGATTGGCCGCGCATCTGTCTTCCTCGGCGCAGGCCGCACCCAGGCGCACGATGAGGTTGATTACGCCGTCGGGTTTTCGCAGATCAAGAAAGTTGGGGAACGCGTTGAAGCGAACGAGCCGCTCCTGGTCGTTCACGCAAGGGAAGATCACGCGCTCGCTTCGGTGTTGCCGCTGCTGGAGACAGCTGTTGGCATTAGCTGATCACGTGTCGGCACGGATCAGAATCGCAGCGGTCTTAGCCGCCGTGTTGTCCTATGCTGCTGTCGCGCAGGAGGTGCCGGCTGCACCAGCAAAACCTGCCGGACATACTGCCGCCGCATCACTGATCCCGTGGCTGCTGCAGGAAGGCGATGAACTGCACGCCATTCCGTTCAGCGATGTGATCCGTGCCGCGACGGGCAAGGAGGTGCGCGCGATCGACCGCGCGGACGCCACCGACGTGCGGGTTTTGAAGCAGATAGGAGAAGGTCTAGACGAAGTTTTGCGGCGGATGAATGCGCCCGACGCGATCGTACAGAGCGTCGCGCGCATCAACGAAGTCAGCAGTGCGTTTGAAGAAACGATGCGTGAAGTGATGAACACTGCGCCTGGATTAAGCTGCGACTTCCCGAAAACCGCGAACGAACGCGTGCAGCGATCCGGCTATCCCGACCTGCGGCTGGTCGATACGGCGACGAAACGCGTCTACTACATGGACCCGAAACTCTATGCCGAAGGAAGCCGGACCAGCAGCTTTCGGACGTTTTACTTCGAGCCGAAGGTTGCGACAAACAAAGTGCGTGATGACGCCACACACCTAATCCTCGGCATTGAGCACGCGCCCCGGAAAGCGGGCCATTGGGAGTTCACGCGTTGGGACATCGTCGACCTCGCTCACTTTACCGTGAAGCTGAAGGCCGAGTTTCAGGGCAGCAACCGCGATATGTACCGACCTGACGCAATCGTCGGCAGTAGCGCGAAGTAGCCGGCACCGGCGTCAGCCGGTCACCTTCTCGACGAGTCGCCCGATAGCTTTTGTGACGCCACTTCGTTTACTGCCGCGCTGCTTGTTGTCGCTTTTGATCGGGGCCTTCTTCGCGCGCAAATTAATCACCGATTTCGCGAGCTTCGTCAGCTTTAGATCAGTCGCTTCCTCTTCACGCAAGGTCGTGTCGAGCAGGCGTGCGCCTTTTTTGTCGCCGAGTAGTTCCGCGTATGTCCGCGCGCAGCCGTAGCCGGCCATTTCGTAGTGCTCAACGCGTTGCGCCGCGGCGATCAAGCCAGCATCACGCACC
>JALYXP010000105.1 GCA_030947045.1 Verrucomicrobiota bacterium
GCGATGATGAGGCCGTGTTGCCGCCAAATGAAGAAGCGAACGCGATCGCTCATCCTTGCGCCAAGCGCGCGGAAGTAAGCTTTCGTTAGGCGCTCGAACTTCAGCGGCGAACGTTCGTGGACCTGTAGATAGAGCGGGTAGAGTTCGTCGACGAGAGGCGAGACGTCGCTCAGCACCTCAAGCTCGATTGGTGCCGCCTTTTCGATCTTGCGGAACTTGCGACGGAGATCCTTGCGTGTCGCCTTGCTGAGACTCGCGAGATACTCCTCGAACGTGGCGTGGTAGAGCGGGAGCGTCGTCATCGGCATGCTCGGAATCCGCGCGTACCCATTCTCAGTGAAACGCTCCAGCAGCTCTCGGTACCCAACGCCGAAATCCTTGAGAACAACGAGCGATGCGCCCGATCTGCGTGCGTAGCTCTCAACAGTCGCGAGGAGTGCGATTGCGACCCACTCTTCGTCGCCTGTTCGGCACACGCCTAGATGCCCTTCGCCCGCTGCGCATCCGACCATCAGGAGGCGCATCGTAAGGAAGCGCGGGAAACGCCGGCGGATCGCGGCGATGATTCCGTGCATCGCGGGCACTCCTTCTACGAGGTTTTGCTGCACGAAGAAAACCGGCTGAACACCGCGGACGGTCCCTGCGTCATCAGAAAACACGAGGTAACGATGGTCGAACCCACCTTCCAGCGTCTCCTCGGCGAGCTCATAGAAACGATCATCTTTCGCGACGTGCGCGAGGGCGTCTCTCCACTCCGGAATTTTTGCCAACTCGGAGCCGCGCACTTCGCGCGCTAACCCGCCGCGAAACGCGATCGTGCGGTGATCCGCCGGAGATGGCGACGGCGCGATCAAGCTTGAACGCTGGACGCCTGGGTCGATTCCTGCCCGGCGGCGTCCGAAGTAACAGAAATATTCCCGCTCCGGATATAAACGTCGCGCTGGGGAAACGGAATCTCGATGCCTGCTTCGCGAAGGTGGCGCTCGATTAGGAAATTTAGATCACTTTTGAAACGTGCGGGCCGATGGCTCATCTCGCTGCACCAAACGATTAACTCAAAGTCGATCGAGCTGTCGCCGAATTGCTTTAGAAACACGCTGGGCCCTGGTTCTTGCAGCGCTTTTGGATGTTCGCGGCCAGCTGCAATCAGGGCGGCGCACACCTTCTCGACGTCGCTGCCGTAAGCGACACCGACCGGCACTCGGAAGCGCACGCGCGGATCACCGTAGGTCCAGTTCGTGACGGTTTCGTCGATGAATTTCCTGTTTGGAACGATGATCGAAATATTGTCGTTTGTCACAATGACTGTGCTGCGTGCACCGATGCGCTGAACCTGACCTGCGGTGGTGCCGACTTCGACGCGATCGCCGATCGTGATCGGACGCTCTGCGAGGATGATGAGGCCGCTGATGAAATTGCTCGCGATGCCTTGCAGTCCAACGCCAACCCCGACACCAACCGCTCCGGCAAAGACCGCAAGTGCGCCGAGATTGATCCCGGTGTTCTCAAGCACAAGGATGACGCCGACGACGAGGACAACGTTGCTGATGATTTGCGAAAGCGCGTACTGCAGCGAGCGGTTCAGGCCGCTATTCGCGAGCAGATTCGTGAACAGAAACCGCTTCGTGCGGGACGAGAGCCAGAAGACCGCGACGAGCATCACGATTAACAGGAAGATGTTAAGCAGGCTGAGCTTTACGCCTGGAAGCGGCGAACTCCATTCGAGCGGTAAACCGGCGGCGCTGAGGGCCGTGACGGTGAAGAAAACTAACGATGCGAGGCTCAGGATCGTGGTGACGATCGCGATGAAATTCGTATCGAGCTTGAATCGACTAAACAACCGCCGCATCCACGCGCTCTGAAGAACGCGCGCCAGGATCAAGCCAACGGCGAAAAGGCCCGCGAACGCAAACAGCCCGAGCGCAGAGACGTAGTGCTGCCCGATGTAAAACAGCGGACGCTCGTAAAAAGCGAAGTTCACATCCATCGCGTTTTTCATTCTGTGGAGTTGGTATCGGCGTGCAATCCGGAAACAAAAAAACACGGCCGAAGCCGTGTTTTCTCGCGGAGCCAACCTGCCCTCAGCGGCAGGAGGAACTAGTGGTTTACGCGCCGCCTGCTTTCGACTG